>NZ_JALBWM010000089.1 GCF_023895975.1 Microbulbifer okhotskensis | reverse complement strand
TAGACAAGATAATTACAGTCACGATTTAAGCTGATTTATATGGGACAGCCCTGATTACAGGGGTAATCCAAATCTCAGCATCGAACACCACAAAGAACCTTTCGTTATACACCATTAATTGATCCTGACATTTCTCTTCAAAAATAAACAAAGCTGTTCGCTTACCTTGATCCAGCAGGAAATAGGCAGCCTCTGGATTTGCGGAAGCAATGAAATTATTGATTGCCACCGACATACTATCATCAGCAATAGCTTTATTGCCGGCCTTTGCTGGCATCAGAACCTTCATCAATAGACGCATACAAAATCTTCCTATTCATCACGATTGTTGGGTCAAAACATAGCCCCTGGCCACCAACTTGCGTAGCACCACACGACAATTCATTTTCACAGATCTCTAAGTAGCCACTAAATCGCTGGGGTCACGTCCCTTCATAGATTTGCGTTCTTTCCAACGAATCCATTTCAAGTCTTCAACCATAATTGTATATATTACTGGCACCAGAAATAGTGTGCCGCAAGTCGCTAAAATTAATCCTCCAATCTGCGCAAAACACAGCGGGCGCCATAAAGGGCCACCATGAATCGCCAGTGGCACCAATGCAAAAGTAGTCGCTGCAATAGTGATCAAAATAGGTCGCAGGCGGAGGATACCCGCGTCTAGCAACGCCTCTCGGAAAGGATCTCCCGCAGAGTGGCGCAGCTCAATAAAGTCAAACAGAACAATAATGTGGCTGACGATTACACCTATCAGGCTTACGATTCCCAAAAAGGCCATAAACCCAAACGGTTGACCGGTTATATAAAGTGCAACAAGCGCACCTACCATACCCAGCGGCACCGTGGCAAAAACCACCAGCGGTTTTATCAAATTGCTGAATTGAAATACCAAGGCGAGAAAAATAGCACTGGAGGAAACTGCCATAATCATTAGAAGTTGAATAAAACCATGCTGAGAACTCGCTGCATCGCCAGAAGTTTGCAACTGATAACCACTAGGTAGGGAGTTCGAAAATTCTTTTAGATCTTTTCCTACATCTGCCATTATGTCTGATGAAACAAATCCAGCATAAGGGAATCCATACACAGTAATTGTGCGGAATTTTTCCAATCGGTTAATGCGCTCTGTCGAAAAATCAATCGAAGTGGTTGCCACCTGCCTGAGTGGCACATGGACGTCGCTATCCGCCGCAAAGATATAGAGATTATTGACGTCTTGCAGCTGCCCCCGCTCTGTCAGACGCAATCGTGCAACAATCGGGATTTCTTTATCCCCTTGCCGCAAAGTATCCACTGCTGTACCCGTGAATCCGGTCGATGACGCTAATGCGATATCAGCATTCGTAACCCCCGACATACTGGCTCGGTCTTCGAGCACATTCATATTTAGTACCAAGCTTTCACCGGCCCAGTCCGAACGAACCGTTCGAGCATAGGAAGATCTCTCAACAATATCACGGACTTTACTGGCATATTGACGCAAAAGGGCTATATCTTCTTGCTCCTCTTCCGAACCTACAGTCACACGACCGGAAACCCTTATTTCGAAGGGATAAGTGACCGTGCTTGTCTGCAGTTGTCGGACATCCAGATAGGCCCCAGGAATATTAGCGGTTAGCGCCTGCTGGATCATCGGTGTGAGTACCGGGGTCAAATTTTTATCGCTCAGGCGAATGATGATTTGACCATAATTGGGCTGTTTTTGTTGCGGATTAATGGTGAACCAGAAACGTGGTGCACCACTGCCCAGAGTCGTACTTAGCGCTTCCAGAATCGGCTTATCTTTAGCTTTTCGGTGCTTGCGCTGATACTCTTCTATGGTTTCCATGATTACCCGCTCAGCAGACTTCGCCACGGTATTAGTTGCATTAATACTGGCATCATTTTGCAGCCAAATATCCACGTAGGAGAGATATTGTACATCCGCGGGAAAGAATGCATTTTTAAGTTGTGATTTAATAACTACTCCCAGAACCAGTAAAGCCAAAACAATTAATAACACGATTTTTCTATTATCAATAGCCCAGTTCGCGGCCCGGTAGTAGCGGCCTGTCAACCCTTCTTTTCGTCGTGTTTCCAAACTTCTCTCCGCCCGTTCTGGTGGACGTAAAATGGAATTTCCGAGAAACGGAAGGAAGGTCATTGAAACTATACGCGATGCCACCAACGCACAGGCCATGACAATGGGGAGACTGTGCAAAAAATCCCCTTGATTACCGGTTAGCAAAAGGAATGGCAAATAGGCCACAACATTAGTTAAAGTCGCAAAGAAAATCGCTTTTGCCAATAGCGTTGGCCCCAGCCAAGCGGAGATCAATGAGGGTTTGCCTGCGGCCATCTGTCGCTTGATAGCATCGCTGGCAACGACCGGATCATCGACCAGGAGGCCCAATGCAATAATCAGTGCAGCAATGGAAACCTGTTGAATATCTACTCCCATCGCCTGAATAAAGCCAAAGGTCATTGCCAACGTAATAGGAATGGAGATCATTAAAAGTACGGCAGAGCGCCAATCAGAAAATCCAATAAAGGCAATAATGACTACCAGGATAATCGCTTCGACCAACGCTTCTAAAAACAGGCTGACACTTTCCCTGACTTGGCGCGGCTGATCCGACACTCGCTCAATAATCAGATCTTTAGGTAAATCAACCTTGACTCGCTCAAGCACTTTGTCCAGATCCCGACCAAGCTGACCTATCTGCCTGCCATCCAACATCTGCACAGAGAGATTGATACTGCGGCTGCGCTGCCATTGGCCATCTTTCCCCCGATTCAAATAATAGTTAAGCAGTGGCGGAGGGGTTTGGTACCCCATAATGACATCCACAATCCCACGCAAATAAATAGGTGTGCCCTCATGGCTGAGCGTTACGGGGACATCAGCAATTTGCTGGTGATTGATAAAATCACCACTGGGCATTATGGCGATGTCCATATTATCCGCGAGAATTGTGCCGCCGGGAATGGTGGTATTGCGGGCATTCAGAATTGGGGCGATCATATCCGGTCGCAGCCCATAAGATGCCAATCTCTCCTGGGAATAAACCAAATTAACTTCCTGAGTTAGCACACCGGAACGGAGTACCCTCTTCACCTCCGGAATCGCTCTAATATTGGAAGCAATTAGGTCTGAAAAATCGTCGAGCTGCCGATAGCTGTATTTGGCACCGGCCACTTTAGCCAGTTGCGCCCGCGTATTGGCGATATCACGTACAATAAAAGGTTTCCAGGCATCGGGGAAAAATCTCTGTGCGCTCAACTTATCCGTTAAGTAACGGTCTGTTACAGTTAGCAAATCGCTATCACTTCGACTCGAAGCGAAATCCACCCCCATATAGCCAGAACCATTTAGCACTTCAAAATCAGAACCATAGCCTTCCGCTCTGAGCCAGTCAGCAAAGAGCCACAACCCTGATGAGGAGTATGTCTCCGCCTGCGACAAGGGGAGTGCCACCATAATACTCACTCGCTCAACACGGCTCGGTTTCTTCCCGCGAATTTCCGCAATGCCCTCTCGAATATCCTCCGCACGAAGGGTGATATCCGTGGCGCCCACACGGGGACTTGCCACGGCCAGCAGCACTGCTGCCGTATCACCAAACTCTGAATTAAGGGAAATTCTGCCCGCTCCAGTGGGTAACTGATCCTGTGCATCAATCAGCTTAAGATTGAGATCGTTAAATGCCTTGGTGACATCAGTTTTCGGGGCCAGCTGTGCCTGGACCATTGACACGCCATTAAGCGTCAGAGACTTTATCCCAAAGGTTCTCGAGTCAGGCTCATGCAAATACTCACTCTGAGCAATGGCCTCTTCAACTTTGCGGGTGACCAGCTCCTCGACCCTCATTGCACTCTGCCCTGGCCACTGCGTCGTCGCCATAGCGATACGTACAGGGATATCTGGGTCTTTGCTTTTAGGCATCATTAGATAGGCAAACAACCCCCACAACATAACCGTCACTAATAACACACTGGAAATACTGGGGTTATCTACAAAGAAACGTGCCGTGTTAAAGCGGTGGTGACTCTCCGCCTCAACAATCTCTGCGCGCTCTTTCTCGTCCTGACCTGCCATCTCCTAGCCCTCAAGGCACAACGACTACCGCTTCACCATCTCTTAATTGTGCCGCTCCTGTGGACACGACCCGGTCTCCAATTGTCAACCCTTCCTGTATCACAACGCTATTTCCGACTACTTGCCCAGGAAGCACTCTTCTCAATTGAACATTCAAACTGTCCTTTTCAGGTACCAGTACAAAGACCGCAAATCCTTGCTCTTCTGTTGGATGCGCCACAAGACAGGATAAGGGGATTACCACGCGATTCCGCGGTATTCGCAACTTATCCAGAGTCAGAGACATAACCATTCCAACCCTGAGCAAAGCCTGGGGGTTATCGACGGTAACCGTTATCGAAAATACCCGTGTACGGGAATCTGCCATGGGAGAAACTTCGGTAATCATCCCTTTGAAAATTCTGTCCAGTAGTGATTCGGTGCGAAGGGAAACCACACTCCCGAGGGGGGCGTAACTCAAGACTACATCAGGTACGGTAAACACCACCTTCACTCGAGAAATATCTGCCACTACGAAACCAACTGTTTCCGAGCGAACTAAAGTGCCCACTTCAATTTTTCGCTGTAAAATTATTCCGGTAAGAGGTGATCTCAGTACGGTATCCCGCAACTCTTCTTTGGCGCGATCCAAGTGCGCCTCAGTGCCCACCACGCTGGCTTGTGCGACCTCATACTCCTCTCGTGCCGAATCGTATTCCGGTGCGGTAATACTGGCGGTGGAAAAAAGAGCGGTCGCGCGCTTGTAATCAAGATCCGCCTTACGTCGCACAGCCTCCGCTTTACTGACGTTCGCAGCCGCCTCCACCACGCGATCCCGGTACTGTTCATCATTAATCTTGGCGAGAATTTCCTGATCCCGAACATAGTCACCCGCCTGAAGAATTCGGGTTTGCTTCAGTGCCTTGCGCTGGGGGATAGCCTGGACATAGCCATCAGTGCGAAATGCCACTTCGACCCGGGTATAGGGATTAACTACTGCAGAATAGGGATATCCGGCCGCACTAGCCTGTACGTGAGCGACAAAGACCTCGACCGGCGTCGGTTTTTTGCTGGGAGGCTCACCGTGGCAACCAGCCAAGATTAACAAGACGGTAAGGTAGACGCGGATAAAGCGCATTTATCACACCTCGCCTACGGACCTTTCGTATTCCGCCAGCGCCCCCCACACCGAGAGTACTGCACGGTTGTAATCACTATTTGCTCGATCAAGCTGTTTCTCTGCTTCAAGAACATCTGTCAAAAGAGCCGATTGTTCGCGATATCGATTCATCATCACACGTACTTTTTCCCGATAGGCGACCTGTAATTGCCGCGCAACGCCTACCGATTCCTGGGACGTACGCAAGCGACGTAAGCTGTCACGCACCTCTATTTCAATTCGATACCTTACTTCCCCCGTCTTTTTTTCCGCCTCCATAATTTTGCTGGCTCGACTGGCCAATTCATCACGCTTTCGGCCCCAGTCAAAAAACTCCCACCGCATTTCCAATGAAACATATGCTTCCGCATCAGGAATTAAACTGACGTCATACAATTTGATATATTCAATATTAAGATCCACTTCGGGAATATATTCTGATTTTTTAACATCGTAGCTATATTCTGCTCGTTCAATAGAAAGCTCCGATTCAATCAGATCGGGACGCTGCTCAAAGGCCAACCCCAACGAAGTTTCAACGTCAAAAGTCACCTGATGAGGATTCGGCAGCCCCTGAATATTAAAAGGAGTCTCCACAGACCTGCCCATCAGTGCGTTTAAACGCTCCTTCGTCGTTTCCATTTCATCCACAAGCCGCTGCCGCTCCAGCTTGCGCTGAGCTAACCGCGCGCGCACATCCAAAAGCTCATATTCCAAGGCGACCTGCTGGGCCACGTAATTCCCCACCAGCTCATTGAGGGAGGACAAAAAAAGAATGGCTTCATCGACAGCCTGCAATTCACCCAGGATTCTACCAATCTCGTAATACTGCACCTTGGTGAGATAACCCACATCCTGCTGTACCAGGCGAACCTTCTCCTCCGCCATCTCGGTAACCACATACCCTTCACAAATCTCCAGTTCTATGGTGTACAAGCGGGTTATGGGTTGGGTTGCCCCCACAGAAAAGGCCTTGGTGACACCCTCTTCTGAAGTGATTTCAATATTGCGAGGGGGGATAGGACCAACGGGAGAGTTTTGTACCCAGACTCCACGATCAAACGTATATTTTTGCCGGGTCAGGTTGTCGATGATACCCGCTTTCATTTCCAGGCGTGGATAGCGCCGCGTTTTTAGAGCCTCCACGTCATCCCAAACCTCATTGACCTCCAGTGCTGCCACTTGAACCCGCAAATTTTCCGTCACCGCAAGATCGACCGCCTCCTCCAGCGTCAACACCGGCTCACTGGCATAACCCCAGGCTCCACCGCCAGTCAGTAATATTGCGAGTGCGCACTCGAACAACGGTCACCCCTGTTTCCAGCAACAATTCAAATCTGCTCACTTCGCAAATAATTTAAAGATCGAGTAAGTATATCTGCTGACAGCCATAGGCTGAGCTGGCGTGTCCAGTCTGGCGGAATCCTGATTTTAAACTTCGCCGATATTTACTTAATTCATAAACGCGAAGTTTTTTATATAAATCTTTGGCGACTGAGCATCCCCTTTGTGGCTTTATTTTCTGCAAGCTTGACTTCTCAGTCCTCACCCTCAACTCCCCTCACCCCATTAACAGGCTGCTGAGAAAGCGCCGTGTGAGCCTGAATTTACGGTGGAGTCCGCAAAAACAGCCCCTGCACCGCCAAAATGAAGTATCACCTGTCGGCGTCCTTTAGCTAGGCTAAGAAATGGCGGCAATCAAAACCGTGCTTCTTTGGTTCCGTGGATGACCCTATGGCGGTGAAATTTCTTCCTATTGCAATTATTGCGGCATGCACCATCGGTGTGGTCGGGGCACTCAGTTTGTTGTTTTATTTTGACCTGGATGATCGGGTGATTGAGCTGATGCAGTGGCTCAATGATCGGGGGTGGCAAACCAGCTTACTGTTTATTCTGGTTGTTGCTGCCGCCATTATTTTCCTTCTTCCCGGCGTAATTTTTACAATGGGCGCGGGTTTTGTATTTGGCGTGATCAAAGGAACCCTATTGGTTTTGGCCGGCACCGTACTGGGGGCGACCCTGGCTTTTCTTATTGCTCGCTACCTCTTGGGGGAGAAGCCCTCCCGCTGGGTTATGTCGCATATCAAGCCGGCCACTGTCGGTGAAGTCATTCGCCGTGAAGGCTGGCAAATGATCATGTTGACCCGCTTGGTTCCTTTATTTCCCTTCAAATTATCGAACTACTTTTTTGGGCTGACTCCGGTTCGGTTGCGGGATTTTATCCTTGGCAATGCACTCGGCGTCATCCCGCTCACATTGCACAACGTTTACATCGGCTCAATCGCCGCAGACCTGACATCCCTGGGCAAGGTCGAGGGACGGACGCCGGTGCAATGGGGCTTCTATATTGCGGGTTTTGCCCTTGCCGTCATCGCGTTGATCGGGCTCACACGTATGGCTCGTCGTGCACTGAAAAGAATTATGAAAGAAGAGGATCTGTAATGCCTTGGATGAAATGGCTACCTTGGCGTTTTTTCGTGCGCCGCTTTGCCACCGCTCATGGTTTTCTCGATCCACTCACACTGGTCGCGCGCCTGCAACGTTTTGCAGAGCCTTCAGAAGTCAGCGAACCCATAGAGTTACTGCGGGCAGGCGCCGTATTCCACGCCCGCGCACTGATTAACAGCAAAGTGATTCAGCATAACCTGGACTGGGTATGGCCCTACTGGATTCAGCGTCAGTTCGACCCCTATGACAAGTCGTTTATTCCTCGGGCCTTTTCCATCAGCCACTGTAATCTCAGCCACCGTAACTGGACTGCGGTGGGGGTCCCGGATTGCGAAGAGCTTCCCGTGGTGGACCCTCGCGGGTTGCTCACGCCGCACTATGACGGCTGGTCCATTGATACCTGGGTAATCAGTGACCAGGGTGCAGAACTGATCCCTTCAACCCTTAAGTATTGCAACCAGCACCAAGAACTCGGTGACAATATCGCGGTGGTCACCGAGTCCCATCACAAGGGTATGAAGCTGCGCAATCACATATCTGCGGAGCTATTAAAAGGGCGCCCACGCTGCGTGTTAAAGCTGAATGCGCAATGCCCAGGCGGGGGCTGGCTGATGGTGGTATTGCGCCCCTGCAATCCCGAGGGCATCAGCTTTGTGCACAAGGTGCGCTTGGATGACAGCGGCCGCCGTTGGCTTATTGAAGACAAACCCGCTGTGGAGTTTGGGCAACCGGTCGACAAGCATTTGGCCTCCAATTACAAAGGCGGCGATATTTACTTGCACTTGCGGGATGAGGAATGCCGCCGGGAAGGATTGTGCAATGTAGGTATGGCCTCTGCTGCGGCCATGTTCCGTATCGAAGATCGCAAGCCGCGAGTGGTGGATGTCTCTATTCCACTGGCTATCGAAGAGCCGCCACAGAAATCATCGGTGTGCTGGGAGAAGGCCCTTGAGGGACACTGCGCACTTACTATACCAGATGCCAAATTTCAGTTTCTCTATGATTCTGCCATTCGCACATTAATCCTGCACTCCCCCAAAGATGTTTATCCCGGGCCTTATACCTACAAGCGCTTCTGGTTCCGGGATGCCGCTTTTATGATCCAATCACTGCTCTTTGCCGGGCTGATCAGCCGTGCGGAGAGAGCCCTGGACCAGTTTGCCCACCGACAAAAGCGGGATGGTTTCTTCCACTCCCAAGATGGCGAGTGGGATTCCAATGGCGAAGCTCTGTGGATATTCAATCTCTATTGCGAACAGGCCAACAAGCCCCTAAAACAGGCCTGGTGCGAACCCATTGTGAAAGGTGCCAAGTGGATTATCGGCAAGCGGCTGCCGATGGATGGCAGTCTTTGTGGCGGCTTGTTGCCAGCCGGTTTCAGTGCCGAGCATCTGGGGCCCAACGACTGCTACTACTGGGACGACTTCTGGGGCGTTGCCGGTCTTCACAGCGCCGCAAGCATTTGTACCCGCGAGGGTATGGATGATGATGCCCACCGCTTCAAGACCGCCGCCAATGATTTTCAGCGCACTATCGATAACAGCCTGCAGGGAGTACAGCAGCGTTTGGGCCGTGCTGCCATGCCCGCATCGCCAAACCGCCGACTGGATGCTGGGGCCATTGGTTCTATCGCCGCCGGTTATCCTTTGCAACTGTATCCGCCCGATGATCCGCGCCTTCAGGATCTTACCGAGTACCTGATGGATAACTGCTTCGTCAGCGGTGGCTTCTTCCAGGATATGATCCACTCAGGCATCAATGCCTACCTCACCCTGCATATTGCCCAGGTACTGTTGCGCGCCGGAGACCCACGTTGCCTAGCGTTGATGCGAAGTGTGGCAGATCTGGCATCGCCTACAGGGCAGTGGCCCGAAGCCATCCACCCCCACTCTCTGGGTGGCTGTATGGGGGATGGCCAACACGCCTGGGCAGCCGCTGAATGGGTGGCGATGCAACGCAACTGCTTTGTCCGCGAGGAACAAGACGCGCTGGTTCTTATTTCCGGCCTACCGCCGGAGTGGCTCAAGGAAACCGATTCACAAGAGCCCATCCGTTTTGGCCCCGCCCCTACCCGGTTTGGGCTCATCACCTTGGAAATTAACCCTGGGACCACGCCCAAGGTCACCTGGGCCGCCGATTGGCATGGTAAGCCTCCGGCAATTGCCGTTAAACCTATCGGCTTCAAACCTGTCCTGGTATCTGAGGGGGTTCGCAGTGTGGAGTTGAACGCTCAGTGAATATTGTCATGCTGACTAATACGTACCTACCCCACGTTGGTGGCGTGGCACACTCCGTATCGGCTTTCGGCGACGAATACCGAAAGCTTGGTCACAAAGTACTTGTGATAGCGCCTGAGTTCGCACAA
This sequence comes from Microbulbifer okhotskensis, assembly GCF_023895975.1. Taxonomy (GTDB): domain Bacteria; phylum Pseudomonadota; class Gammaproteobacteria; order Pseudomonadales; family Cellvibrionaceae; genus Microbulbifer; species Microbulbifer okhotskensis. The sequence goes on along the minus strand of NZ_JALBWM010000089.1, from coordinate 7,248 downwards.
AAGATTACTGGCGAAGAGCATGTCCTGAGGATACCTGCTATCCAGAATTTTAATGGCACCGATTTTTCTATGGCGCTCCCGTTTTCAGGTGTGCTCAATGAGGCGCTAGACGAATTTCGCCCAGATATCATCCACGCTCACCACCCATTTCTTTTAGGCCTGACAGCTCTGCGAATTTCTCGGGAACGAGAGCTGCCCCTGGTGTTCACTCACCACACCTTGTACGAGCATTACACTCACAATTTGCTGGCAAATTCACAAGTGCTCAAACGCTTTGTAGTGGAAGTGGCCACCCGCTATGCCAACAAAGCCACCCTGGTGCTGGCCCCGAGTCTGAGTATCGTGAAGCTATTGCGACAGCGCGGAGTGCAGACTCCAATCGCCGAGGTGCCCACAGGCGTGCGTCCAGAGCAGTATATCCACGGTTGCGGCGATAAAATCAGGCGGCAGTTTGGGATTCCCCCCACAGCTTTTGTTCTGGGGCATTTGGGACGATTCGGACAGGAGAAAAATCTGATTTTTCTGTGCCGGGCCGTCGCTACGTTCCTGCAGGAACAACCAGCTGCGCACTTTATCCTCGCCGGCAGCGGCCCCATGGAAAACGAGTTGCAGCAGTTTTTCTTAGACAGGAATCTAATATCGCGTGTGCATATGCCGGGAAAAGTCATCGGCAATGCGCGCCAGGATATCTACAGTGCAATGGATACTTTTTTATTTTCTTCCACCACAGAAACCCAAGGCTTGGTCTTGTCCGAAGCAATGGCATCTGGCGTACCAGTAATTGCCCTGGAAGCAAACGGAACAAGAGACATGCTAAGGCAATGCCTCAACGGTCGCCTTGTTGCTAAAGAAACCCTCACCGATTTTACTGCCGCTATACGCTGGCTACATGAACTCTTACCCATCCACCGTCGAGCTCTGATTGCCGAAGCTCGTTCAACTGCCAAGGACTTTTCCATGCAGAGTTGCGCCCAGCGTGCACTGGATCTTTACCTGCCATTGGTCCGCTACAGTTGGCCGCTGGACAATTCAATTTATGCCCGGTGTATAAGGAAAGGAAAATTAATCAGCACTCAGTGGGAAATTTTCGAAGGCTTTACCGAAGCCGCCGGAGCCGCCTTGAATCAGTCTGACAGGCTATGAACCAGCAACAATGCTAAGCCGTATCGGACTGTCAATCAGGCGCTGGCGTCGCCGCTTCAGCCGCAGTGAGTGGATTACTCACCTTCTCGGCCTATCCACCAGCCAGCAAAGCTCCCATGCCCCCGGCCTGGTTTTGATTCAGATCGACGGACTGGCCTATCCCGAGCTGTTGAAAGCCCTCGCACGCGGGCGCATGCCATTTCTGAAACGCTTGATCAGAAAAGAGCACTATCGTCTGGAACATATGTATCCGGGCGTGCCCTCAACTACTCCAGCAGTGCAAGCAGAACTTTTTTACGGCGTACGACAGGCCGTACCCGCTTTTGGTTTTTTAGTTCACGAAACACAAAAGCTCGGGCGCATGTACGATCCAGAAGTTGCCGCGCTGGTAGAAAAAAGAATCAATACCCAGCAACGCGATCCGCTCTTAAGAGGCGGGAGCTGTTACCTCAGCCTGTTTAAGGCCGGGACTAAAACTGGCGAAGCACATTTTTGCCCGGCAGACCAGGGCTGGGGGCCCGCCCTACGCAAAGCGAGCCCAATGACAATTGCCGTATTAATCATCACCAATATCTGGAGCCTGTTTCGCACAGCCGGCCTGATTATTATTGAACTGATCCTGTCGGTGATCGATTGCATCCGTGGAATTATTGCCGGCCAAAACCTGCTTAAGGAATTGATGTTTATCCCAACACGGGTCGCCATCACTATTCTCACCCGCGAGCTTTGCACGATGGGGGTCAAGGTGGATATCACCCGAGGCCTGCCAATTATTTATATCAATCTTCTTGGCTACGATGAGCAATCCCACCGGCGCGGCCCCAAATCGGCTTTTGCCCACTGGGTACTAAAGGGCATCGACAGTGCCATAGCGCGAATATGGTACGCCGCCCACAGCTCAGAACGCCGCCATTATGATGTGTGGATATTCTCAGATCACGGTCAGGAACAAACCCTGGCCTACGAAGAGGTCAATGGGCGCAGCCTCGGCGATGCGCTGTCTGAAGCGCTTTCAAGCTTGCCATCAGCACCACAAATCCAGCCCACCACCATTCCCAAAAAAATCCGCTTTGAAAGGTCCCGCTTATTCGGTAGCGAGTGGATGGACAAGAATAGTGTTGAGCAAGAAACGGCTGAAGGTGAAGACACAGCCCCAACGGCCGTGGCAGCACTCGGTCCTATCGCCATGCTCTACAACATCGATCTTGAAGGGTCAAGCCGAGCAGATGCGGCGAAGATGATGGTGGAGCAGGCCAAAGTACCCTTAGTGCTCTATCTGGAAGACCCGAACTCCCCGGCATCCTCGCCCGTGCGCGGTTGGTGGAAGGATGGGCCTATTGCGCTTCCCGCTGATGGCCGTAAGATCATGGGAGATGAACACCCCTACCCGGATCAAGCCGCAGAAGACATGGCCAGTCTGTGCCGACACCCGGATTCCGGTGACTTCATGATGTACGGCTGGTGCGCCGGTATGCGCCAGCCAATGACTTTCGCCATGGAGAACGGCAGTCATGGCGGCTCGGGCCCTAACGAAACACACGCCTTCGCACTAATGCCGGAAGATATCCAACCGCCAGACTCAAAACTCGGCTACTGGCGCCCCCAGGACTTGCGCTCGACTGCCCGCGCCTACCTTCGCGGCGCACGCCCCATGAAGGTAGAGACCCACAAAGCGCCGCAGAAAATCCTTCGTATCATGACCTACAACGTCCACAGCTGCCGCGGTCTCGATGGCAAGCTGTCACCTCAGCGTATCGCCCGGGTTATCGCCCGCTATCGACCCGATGTCGTAGCCCTGCAGGAACTGGACGTGATGCGCAAGCGCACCGGCGGCCTCGACCAAGCCGAAAGACTGGCCCGCCTGCTGGCCATGGACCTACACTTTCAGCCCACGGTAAGCCTGAAGGAGGAGCACTATGGCGATGCCATCCTCACCCACCTACCGGCACACCTGATCAAAAAAGGCATACTACCTGGCCCCCCTGCCGGCAAAGGGGGGCTATTTAACCCCGCTGCCGACGAGTCTCGCGGCGCGGTATGGGTAGAAATTGAAGCAAATGGCAAGACGATTCAGGTCATCAATACACACCTGGGGCTATCTCGAGCGGAGCGCCTGCGTCAGGTTGATGCCCTGCTAGGCCCCGAATGGCTCAGTAATCCACGCTGTACTGGAGAGCGAGTGCTACTGGGGGACTTTAATGCACTGCCCAATTCCGCAGAGTGCAAGCGCCTGGGAGGCTATCTGCGGGACGCCCAGGAACAGGCCCCCCGCCATACCCCCAAAGGGACTTTCCTGAAGGTACGGATCGATCATATCTTCTTGAGTGCGGGGCTCAATGTGAATAAAGTCCGGGTGCCGAGAACATCTCTGACCCGACAGGCCTCAGACCACCTACCATTGATCGTGGATATCGAACTGTCTACTCGGGGAAAACCATCTTAGAGGACGCCCTTCTTGCTACGGCTGCTCCATGTACCCACACCAGAATCGTGCCCTCAAATTCAGACCGACCTAAGCGATATCACTTGAAAAATGCCTCACAGCCCCCACAATAAGCGAAGAATCTTCGATTAAAACCTTTGAAAATATAGGGTTTTTGTGAATTCATAGAGACTCGCAGACGGACACTTAAAGGGTTTTCCCGACTTGATGGTCCCCACTACGAGCGATATGATTCTCCTATCAACTAATAGCAGGAGTCGCTAAATGCAACCGCAAGCTTATACACAAACCCGCGCACTGGACCGCTCGGAATCGGCGAAGGTGTTGCGCAATACCTATGCCCTATTGGCAATGACCGTTCTTTTCAGTGCTGTCACCGCCGGCATCTCCATGTCCATCGGCATGGGCCGCGGCATGAGCCTGATGTGCTCCCTCGGGGCCCTGGCCTTAATCTGGTTCGTTCTGCCGCGTACCGCCAACTCCGGCGCAGGTGTGGGCGTTGTCTTCGCGTTTACCGGCCTGTTGGGCGCCTCCCTTGGCCCCATGCTCAACCACTACTTGGGCATGGCCGGCGGCGGCCAGATAATAATGCAGGCTCTGGGTACTACTGCTGTCGTTTTCTTTGCCCTGTCTGCCTATGTGCTGACCACCCGCAAGGATTTCAGCTTCATGGGCGGCTTCCTCGCAGTTGGCCTGATTGCGGTACTGGTTTGCTTCCTGGCTGTGATCATCGCTGGCTTTTTCGGTATTCATTTACCGCTGCTTAACGTTGCCCTGAGCGGTGTGGTGGCTCTGCTGATGTCCGGTTTCATCCTGTACAACACCAGCCAAATCATCAACGGTGGCGAGACTAACTACCTGATGGCCACAGCTTCCCTGTACCTGAACATCCTCAACCTGTTCACCAGCCTGCTGCACATCTTCGGATTCGCCTCCGACGACTAAGCAACCGCCCTGTTGAGCAAGTCACAATGCCCCGCCGTGCGGGGCATTTTACTATTTGGCCCCCTATGAAGTTTTCCCTTGCTGTTTACTCCGCCCCACACAGCGCCCAGTCCGCCTCCAGCGCCCTCCGCTTTGCCAAAACCGTTTTGCAACAAGGGCACGAAATTTACCGGGTATTTTTCTACTGTGATGGCGTACAAAACGGCAATGCCACCGCGGCTCCCCCCCAGGATGAAATTGACTTGACTGCCGAATGGCAGGTGCTGGGTCAGCAACACCAGCTGGACCTGGTGATCTGTATTGCCGCAGCCCAGCGGCGCGGGGTACTCAACCAGCGAGAGGCAGAGCGCTTGGAAAGGCCGGCAGCCAATCTGGCAGACGGCTTTGAATTGGCAGGCCTCGGCCAGCTGACCGATGCCGTCGCCAACTCCGACCGCCTGATTACTTTTGGAAGCTGAGCATGAGTATTAAGTCACTGGCCCTATGCCGCACCGCCCCCTACGGCAATGCCCTGGCGCGGGAAGGTATCGAAGCGGTACTGGCAGCGGCGGCAATGGATCAGGCCGTAGACCTGCTGTTTCTCGGCGATGGCGTCTTCCAATTGCTGGACCATCAATCACCTGCGGATATCGGCCAGAAAAGCCTGCGACGCAATTTACAGGCTCTGCCTATGTTTGGCATCGAGCAGTTTTTTGTTTGCGAAAAAAGCCTCGCTGAACGAGAAATCACGCTGGAGCAAATCCAGGTTGCCGGCGCAGAAACCAAGACCGTAAAAGATACCGGCTCATTGATCGCCTCTTACCCCACCGTATTGAGCTTCTGATATGACGTTGCATATTGTCAGTAAATCCCCCTACACCAGTAGCGCTCTCAAGGAATGCCTGGGAGCATTTGCATCGGGCGACGCTCTGCTTCTGATTGAAGATGGCACCTACGTCCTGCGCCACCCAGCCCTGGAAACCCTGCAAAGTGCCGAAATTTACTGCCTGGAAGCAGACGCAGCCGCGCGAGGCCAGCAGCAGCTCGCAGCAACTATGGACAGGGTAGAAATGATCAATGATGCTCGCTGGGTGCAGCTCTGTACCGAGCATCAACCTATAGTCAGCTGGTTTCGGTAACAAAAGATGAGCAACCTAATAGTCAATGGCCGAGAAATCCCTTTGGATAAAGAAGGCTACCTGCGCAACCTCAACGACTGGAGCCGGGACACCGCCCTTCAGCTGGCCAGTGCCGAAGATATTGAGTTGACCGATGAACACTGGCAAATTATCGAACTGTTACAAGGCTTTTACCGCGAGTTTGAGCTATCCCCCGCCATGCGCCCGCTGGTGAAATATATTGCCCAGCATCTGGGTGCAGAAAAAGGCCGCAGTATCTACTTAATGCAGCTGTTTCCCCCCAGCCCAGCAAAAGTGGCCAGTAAAATTGCCGGCTTACCTAAGCCGACCCACTGTTTATAATACCTGCCTTGCCAGGCGTACTTACACCAGCCTGGCCAACTACCCGCCTAAAATACCCGAGCAAAAGCAACCTCTAATCCCCTACTCTAAACTCCTAAAAAAAATAATTGACCCAGCCTGAGCCGATCACCCCGGGAGTCACCCAATGTCTAAATTGCGCTTCGGAGTCATTGGAAGCGGAAGGATTGCCGACTTTACCGCCAGAGCAATCAGTCGCGCCGATAGTGCCTGCCTCTCATCCGTTGCCAGCAAGCACTATGCGCACGCTCAGGACTTCGCCCGCGAACATCATGTAACTGCCTACAAAGACTGGCATTCGTTGCTAGAGGCAGAAGACTTAGATGTCATCTATGTGGCAACCCCCACCGCCCAGCGGGAGGCGATCTGCCTCGCCGCACTGGCCAATCGCAAGCACCTCATCAGTGAAAAACCCTTCCTCAATACCGCCTCACTGAACAGAATTACCGCCCGAGCCCAGGCAGAAGGATTGGCATTTATGGATGCCACTCATTTCACCCACCACCCGCGTACCGCCGAAACCATTAGGCAGCAAACACAGTTCCTGGGGCCAGTAAACCGAATTCACAGTGCCTTTTTTACCCCGATGATGGACCGTGACAATATTCGCTTCGATCCGCACCAAGAACCCACAGGCGCAATAGGCGATATCTGTTGGTACACTATGCGTGCCATCATTGAATTTATGCGCCCTACTGGTGAGGTTAAAACGATTGCCGGGGCCATAAAGCGGGACACTCAAACAGGAACCATTGTCAGCGGCGCAGGCCTGATCGAATTCACGAGTGGGCAAACATCAACATTCGGGTTTGGATACGACGCTGGAGTATGGCAGACAGATCTGGATATTCATGGAGAGCGTGGGCTAATCCAGTTCGATGACTTTGTTTTAGATTGGAGGAATGACATTACTTTCTCCAATCCTGAATATACACCTGAGTTTATTATTGGCCACGAGCAAGCCCTTCCAGGTGAATTCAAACATCAACAAGTGCCCATTAGAAAATCGCAGGAAGTACAAATGATTGAAAATTTCTGCCGCCTGACCCGGCCTAATGCAGATATTGAAAGGTCCCAATCTATCGAGCGGACACAAAAAACCCAGTTATTGATCGACCAGTATTGCCAAGCAGTCGGAATAGCAGTCTAAATCACCCGGTTCAAGCCACCGTAAACTGGGCACAGAGGGTGTAAACAATTCTGTGTAACCGCTCTTGCTAGTGGATTATTGGTAGTCGG
>NZ_JALBWM010000088.1 GCF_023895975.1 Microbulbifer okhotskensis | reverse complement strand
AGCCCGCTGGAATTTCTAGTGGGTAAGCGTGTGTCGCTTATGTTGGCAATCTAGCGAATACTACCGAATTGACTCGGAATTATTCAGAGGTTTCCTAGGAATTGATTTGATTCCATGCAGGTGCTTAAGTCACGGGTTATGCATTGGATCGCTCCTAACTGTGTCACCTACGGGTAAAGCCGCGTCAATTCAATGGTATGTATCTTGAGTTGGGAATCTAGGCTCTTTCCTGTTCTCTCTTTGGCTTACTCCCCTCCGAGGCTGAGTTTATTGATGGCTGATTGCCAGTTATTTTTATGACTCAATTTCTGAATTTCTTGGTTGAAGTAGTGGGGGCAGTATGGATGTTTCACTCAGGCCTCCTTTAAGGGGAGTAAATACCTTTAAATTTGCTCCGGATAAAAAATATTACTGTGTGAAAATTTTTAGGTTTTGTAAGTTTATTTAATGAAGTGTTAGGAACCGTGCTGATAAGTGACGGTCAATAACTTTGTCGCCAACCTTGCGCGTTAAATATGCGTCGATAGGATAAGGACTTGGTTCAGCTGGGGAAGGAAGTTGGACAAAATTGAATAACAGGCAAAGATATGATTTTTCGAAAGACCAAATTAGCATCTGTAGTTAAGCAACCGGTATTAAACCGTACATTGATGGCTATGGTATTAGCTGGTATGGGCTCAAATGCACTTAGCCACGGTTATGTAGAAGCCACTGATGGTGGTGTCGCATCTGCACGTGGAACTCTATGTAAATACGCTCTTGATACCGGAGAAATGAATGTTGACTGCGGTGCAGTTCAGTGGGAGCCTCAGAGTGTTGAGGGTGATGAGGGTTTTCCAGATAGTGGACCTGCGGATGGTCAAATTGCCAGTGCGGGAGATAGCTCTTGGTCAGAACTGAATGAGCAATCTTCTGATCGCTGGGTTAAGAATTACATAAGCTCTGGCTGGCAAACCTTCAAGTGGCATTTTACTGCAAATCACGTAACCCGTGATTGGAAATATTATATTACCAAAGAGGGCTGGAATTCGAATTCAGTTTTGACCCGTGACCAATTTGATCTCGATCCATTTTGTGAAGTAGATGGTAATTTTGAGCAGCCGCCGGTAGACATGGCGCACGAGTGTCAGGTGCCGGATCGTGAAGGTTACCATGTCATTCTCGCGGTATGGGATGTTGGTGATACTGCTAATGCCTTCTATAACGTAATCGACGTTGAGTTTGACGGTGATAATGTTGTCAATACTGACTGGAATGTTGCGGGTACAATCAATCCTACCCAAGACTTGGGTATTGGAGATAAAGTTTACACCCGTGTATTTGATAGCTCCGGTGAAAATTCTTCTTATTCTACCGTTCTGGAAATTGCTTCAGATGAGCAGGGAATCGCAGAAAACTGGTCCCATGATTTGTCTGCACTGATTAATCAGGAACAAAGCAGTATCCGTGCCGGTAATTATGATGGTAGTAGCAGCTTTGAACCCCTATACGGTATTAACAGCGTCTACCTGTTAGAAGGTAGTAGCTTGGAAAGTGTTGAAATTGGGTACGAGCTTCTTGCTGATCAGGATGATGACACTACCGATGACAACGATTCCGGTGATAGCGAAGATACGGGCGATAGCGGAGAGTCTGGTGATTCTGGAAATACCAGTTGTGAAGCGTTTGTGCAGCAGTATGGTGGTGATCCGGGTTACTCGATTGGTGATGTAGTTATCTATGACGATGTCGCTTACGAATCTACTCATGAGCCAAATTGGTGGTCTCCGAGTGCAGCCCCGCAACTGTGGAGCGAAACTACTTGTGATGACTCGGAGGGTGGTTCAGACGATAACACTGACAACGGCTCCGATGACAATTCTGATAGTAATAGCGGAGATGATAGCTCTGCAGCCTCCTGTCCTGAGTTCGAACAGCCCTACGCGGGTGATGGTGGCTATCAGGTTGGAGACCGGGTGACTTTGGGGGGGCAGGTATATACTTCTACTTACGGACCAAACTGGTGGTCTCCCTCAGCCGCACCGCAGTACTGGGAAGAGAGCTCCTGCCAGTAACTAGCACGCTCAGCCTCCTACCTTCTGGAGGGTGATTGAGTCGAGTCCGGCTAAAGGGCACAGTTTCCTGAGGCCGGACGAATTTGTTGAGCTATCTGGTGTGTCGCTTACGTGATACACCAAGCGCAATTTTCTCTCTTGTATTAAGTTGGCAGCCTTAGTTTCCATTGGCAATCATCGCTTTATTTTTTTTGCTGAGATGGCCAAACGTATTGGGTATTCTTAATACAGTCCGGTATTCCATCAAGAATTATTTCCTGAGCCTTATTGTCCATACTGCTGCCCGTGGAAAGGAAAGCTTTTCCGCAGGGTTAATCCTTTTCAGAAAAGCGAACAACTCCTGCCCATCTATACCCGGCATAGTCAGAGCTGGAAGGGCTAAGTCCGCCTCATCGCTATATTTTGATAATCGGTTAATGCCTGTTCTCCCCTTTGGAAGATAGCGACGCTGGGGCCGTTTATTTTAAATTGGAGTTCGGGATAGATACGGACAATCGCCTCATCATCTACAACCATAATGCGTAGCTTGTAAAAACGCCTTAGCCACCACGGCTCTGACACTACACCCTTTATTTAAACAAAGGGTGTAGTGTAGTAAACCCTACTTCAGATCCGCGTCCACTTTCCTTGGAGATGAAATATGGACTATAGATTTTATGGTGCACTTCATTCGGCACACTGGTACGGTTTTCGATAATTGTGATAATAATTGCTGCTCCGAATGAAGCTCGAAATCAGAGGGGGAAATCGACCTTTCAATTTAATTGTTGAGAGGGGAATTCTTTGAGTAGTCACCTTGAGTGAGCTTCAGCTGGATGAATAGAGTCTTTTTGCATCAATACTACCTGAAGTAGAGGATCAAAATATTTTGCCAAAACTATGTGTCGCTCCAAAGTTCTAATAATCCGCTGAGTTGAACCTCTGCTACCAATTAAGGCTTTCCTGACCTGGTGTCTTCCAGTTGCCTTGGTGGTACTTTGTTTTTGCCTGAGCGTAGCTGCACCCGCTTGAGGTCGTGCTGCGTATTCAGCGCATGTCGCTGGGTTACCGTTTCAGTGGCCCAGAGTGGGAAGTACTCCTATAAATTGCACTCGTATGTGAACTTAGGGAATATATTTATTATGGTGATTCTATTGAGTCGTTGATGGGTCTCACTATCCGCAGCTTGTGGATTTTTTGGGTCTGTTCTTTTGGGTGTTTGAGGAGATGAGGCTACTGACAGTAGGGTGGTGGCACGATGTTGTGTGGCAGTGGGCGGTTAACTGGGTGGTGGGATTCTATACCTTTCTGTAGGGTCATTTTTTTGCTCTCCATAGTTCCCTGATCCAGGGTATAGGCGTATTTACAGGTTGATTGATGTTTTCCCGTATTGTATTTCTGGGGTGGGGGATAGTTGGTTTAACTTTCCTTGTAGTGGGGAATCTCATCGCTTTGTATTTTTAGGGCGTGTAAATTTATGTGAATAATTATCAGGAACCGTATTGCTAGGTGGTGGTCTATAAATTTATGGGAAATATTGCAGTCGCGGTTTACCTCGACGAAAAAGGTTAGGTTAAATTGGGGGCGAAATCGAATAACAGGCAGAGGTATGGTTTCACGGAAAACCAAGTTGGCATCTGTATTTAATCAAGCCGTATTAAATTGCACGGCAATGACCAAGGCATTGGCTGGAATTCGCTTAAATGGAATTGGCCATGGTTATGTTGAGGCTGCCGATGGGCAAATTACCTGTGTAAAAGACAGCTCCTTTTCAGAGATGAATGAGCAATCTGTCTCCCTATAGCAACAGGAATTAGGGGGAAGCCGCATTTCGCTTCGCTCGATAATAATTTAAATATCTGATTAGAGAATTATTTGAGCGCTTGGCTTTCTTTTTACGATCGATATAACGCGCAGGATTAAGTCTGACGTGATGCGATTGAGGTGGTAGGAGTCTCACTAACAACGAGTCTGAATCCCCGTTTAACATTTAGCTGAATCGCGGTCTTGACAGATTGTTGCGACCTTCGCATTAGCAGGAGGAGCAAGCTTGTTTCTTGTCCGTGAAAGTGTGGGTGGAATATCGCCCGGCGCGACCGCCATAGTCCGATGCGATTAACGATAGTCAACTTGAAAACTAACTTACGGCCACTGATAGATTTACCAACTCAGCGCGCCCTTCAACATCAAAGGACGTAATACAATGAACCACATCTTGTTAAAAACATCGGCCTGCTTTCTAACCGCCGGCTTGTTACTGGCAACGGGCACCGTGCAGGCCCAGCCGGCAAAAGGTAAACAGCCCAAGGGGCAAACCAGTGCTTATTTAGGCGAGACCAGCAGGTCAGCGCTCTCCAAAGGTGTACTTGACCGGCTCGAGCAGACGTCAGGGAAAGCCGGCAAATTCAAGAAGCCAAAAGACCGTGTTGTATTTTGGTTCAATGCTATGCTCGATTCGTCGGCTATCGACCACACACCGGACCCTGATACCGGCGAAGTGGACTTCTACCAAGGTGGACCCACCCGCTCGAGCCGCGCATTCGCCATTGTGCAAACCGCCGTATTCGACGCTTTGAATGCCTTCGATGGCAAATACCAATCCTATAATGATCTCGGTACGTTCAATACCAAGGATGCATCCAAAGACGCAGCCATCACCTACGCCGCTTACAACACTTTGCGCGCGCTCTATCCCGATCAGTCAGAACGGTTATTGGCACTACTGCAATCTGACCTCGGTCAATTAAAAGATAGCGAACAAAGAATCGTCAATGGCCAGGCTATTGGCGAAGCCGCAGCAGCAGCTATGCTCGAAGCGCGTAGAAACGATAACGCCGACCATTTGGAACCCGCCTATGGCGAGGGCGGTGCCGTCGCCGACGGCAATGGCACCTACCACACCACACGGGTCAATACAGGCGCTACGGTGCCTGGAGAATGGCAACCCGATCCGGTCGACCCCGTCGGCGATGACTCTGTGGCGTTGGGAGCCTATTGGGGTAGCTTGACGCCCTTTTCACTGACTTCAGGCGATCAATTCCGAAGCCCGATTCCACCGACAATAACGTCTGAGGAATATACCGAAGCCTATCAAGAGGTGGCCGCTCTTGGTGGGTCCCCGGCCAATACCATTACCCCCTCGGCGTCTACACCACAGACGCGATTCATCGGGAACTACTGGGGTTATGACGGTGTACCGCTGTTAGGCATCCCGCCGCGACTATTTAACCTCATTGCCCTGCAGGCAGCGCTAGACAATACAATCGAACATGAGTTGGAACTGGCCCGATATTTTGCGTTGATCAATGTGGGCTTGGCGGATTCTGGTATCGCCGCGTGGGACAGCAAGTACTATTACAATTATTGGAGACCGGTCACCGGTATTCGCACCGACGACAACAACCCCTCGACCCTACAGGATGAGCAATGGCTGCCGGTAGGGGTATCGGTCATCAATACCACTATCGCGATTAGGCCGACACCGCCGTTTCCTTCCTACCCATCGGGTCATGCTACCTTCGGTGCTTCCACCTTCGAGATTATGCGCAGTATGTTTGGAGACCAGCCTTTTACCTTTGTGTCGGAAGAATACAATGGGGAAGGTTTCGATCCCTTTACACCGGATACACCAAGGCCATTGGTACCTGTGCGTTTTAAATCCTATACCGCGGCTCAACAAGAAAATGGTATCAGCCGCATCTACAATGGCGTGCACTGGGATTTTGACAATATCGCGGGTCAGGTCATGGGTGTACAGATCGCACAGAACTTAATGCATAACGTTGAAGCATTTAGTCAGGTCGGTAAATCAAAGGATGGTAAGTAGCTATCGCAGCACTATGAGCCAAGGGAGCGAGATTCGCTCTTGCCATCAGACGCCGCCCCACAAGGGGCGGTCATTCCAAGGGGAATTCACCGTATGAACAGCAATCGATACACCACAGCGGCAGTGTTCGGAATAATCGCTTTTGGGTTTTTAGCCGCGCAGACCCTCTTCGAGCCCGTCGAAAACGAACAGGTCTGGGTAAGTGCGCCGAGGTCCGGTCCGGATGCAGAATACGTCGTCCAGTCTGCAAAAACGCCTGCATCAGTGGCGCTGACCAGCAACGATATCAAAGCCGCATTCGAGCGTGATACTGTCATCAGGTTAAACGGCATTGTTCGTCGTTCATTGGCCACGATTCGTCAGTACGATGCCGAGATAAAGAGTGTCCGAGAGGAACATCTTGCGGCGACCGGGAATGGCATGAATGAACACCAAGTAGCCGATGCCAAGTCAAATCTTTCCAAGCTAGAGGAGTGGAATCTAGAGGCGTCCCAAGCACTCAAGGATATGAAGGCTGCCGTTCTGGAGCTCGAAGCAAGTGACGAATACTACAATGCGGCGATTTTAGCTGGCATGGTGCGTTTCGTAGAGACGGTAGCCACTGAGATTGGTGACGAATATGTCAAGCTGACAACGTTAGTAGCGCAGGACGCCGTAGCAGTAAGGTCGTGACAATCCGTTGAGAAAATAGTGGTTTAGAAAGTGCGAAAACTGGGTACGAGATTATTGATTACCAGCAAGGTGATAACATGTCGGATGATACCGACTCTGGAATTCAGGGGTTACCGGTGATACTGGAGGAATCGGTAGCTTCGCTTGTGTAGCTTTTGAGCAGCCCTGTACCGGCTACCCTTCGGTGGTGTTGTGGCCTATGAAAATAACTGCGTATGAGTCCACTCTTGAGTCAAGCAGTTGGTCTCCGAGCGCTGTGCCGTAACTATAACGTGAAGCTACTTGCGGTGATTCGGGCAGCGATTAAGACGATTGCACTTTCTCTTTCTATACTAATGGGCAATGACCTCCCTATTGGGAAGAGCCTGCAATGAAAAAAGCAAAACCTTTCCGTAAGCTAGGGGCTCAGGAAGCACTCTTTGTAGAGTTGACCGAAAAGTCAAACGGTGCAGTACAACTAGCTGTCTTCTTCAGAATTTGCAAGTCTCTGAGTGTTGAAGAATTAATGAAGGGAATGGAATACCTACATAACCTGCACCCTATGCTCCGTTCTCGGGTAGAAAAAAATCCTCATCCCTATTGGTTCTGTGACGTAGGATTTCAAGCTATTCCTATAGAGATTAAGCACGATGCGTTACCATTAAATTATCAGGAGGAGTTCAAACGCTTAGGGGGTAAAATTCTTGAGCTGGATAAATATAGTTATCGTTTTACGGTTTATGTGAATGAACATGGAAATGTCAAGTGGGTTGCCTTTATGGTAAGCCATGCTGCCATGGATGGCCGCTCATTATTACTCTTGGTTCGAGATTTGGATAGGTACTTGAGGGGGGATTCAGGATATAAGTCTACTGCTCCGATAATGAAAAAATCGGTGGTGGAATATGTTAGTTCAATAAAACATCTTAAAAAACCACAGGCGGCAATAAGTGGTGATAATTATCCCTCTCCAAAGTGGGCAGTAGAGCAGGCAGTAAACGCTTCCCTTCGAAGGGGGTGCTCTATTTACCGGATCCTCCCCAAAGAATCATATGATCATTTATACTTACTTTCAAAGCGTGAGAATGTTCAGATTACCTCCATCTATAATGCTATTGCTATTATTGCTGCCCGGTCGTTACCAGGCTTCCGCTCCACAGCAGAGTTAATGCAGCCTATAAATGCACAATTCTTGTGTAAACGCCAGATAGATCCGGATGTTATAGGGGCGTGTACAACTACATTAACTATATCCTTGTCATCAAATGAAACTAGTCTCGACTTGCTAAGTCTCGCGCATTTAATTCAAAAAAAAATCTATTTACAGTTCAGAAGTGGGAATTTTTTTGAATCTCCACTTGTACCCGATTACAACTTCGTGGAGATCGAACATTTGGCTAAAGATTTTTCCACTGCAAAAGATTACTTCCCCTCTGGAATTTGTGTATCCAATGTAGGGGATATAATAGCGTATACTGGCCCGATGACTTTCATCGACTTTGGTGTGGTTATGACTGTTCAAACTCATGGTGCACATCCCATAATGTTAGTGACCTGTACCATAAATGGAGAGGGCGTCTTTGTTTTTGGGTATTGTGAACCGCTTGTTAGCAAAGAGAGTGCTTTGAGATATGTAAGAAAATATATGAAGATTCTAAGTGATTTTTCTGAGAGTAATGATCTTCATGCAAATCATTAACCCGGTGATTATAAACTGAGAATGATAAAGAAGACGCACAACAGATTCTTTGTGTTGTGATCAGAGTAAATCGATTCTTGTGCTTTCCCGCCAATCCTAGTTTTTCATTAGCTTGAGAGTGCCAAATTGCAAAGCTATCCTTACGTAATACCGGTACGATCAATAACAACAATACGATCGCGAGATTTATGATCAGGATGATCATTATGAGTTTCTGACCATCTAAGCCCGAAACGAAGAGTATATTTACTTCTAATCCGCTAGTAACGATTCAATGAATAAGCCTAACTCAGCCCAACCAGCAGATTGAAGTTTTGCCAGATAAAACGAACCCCAATAACACAAAGCAGTAGGGCAAAACACAGCTTCAGGCGTCTAGCAGATATTCTGTGAGCCACACTCGCGCCAAGTTTGGCAAAGAGCACGCTGGACAGCACAATTCCCAGAAAAGCGGGCCAGTAGATATAACCACTGCTCCAGTTCGGCAGCAACTGATTGTCCCATCCTTGCACAACAAAACTGAGCGAACCAGAAATTGCGATTGGCAGACCAAAAGCTGCGGAGGTGCCGACAGCGCGCTGCATTTTTGTTCCGAAGTGTGATAGGTAGGGGACCACCAGCGCTCCTCCGCCAATACCAAAGATAGCTGCGAGCCAGCCGATTAACCCCGCCGAACAGATCAAGGGGAATGACCCTGGTAAGTGATCGCCACATTCCTGTGAGGGCGCCGAGGGCAATCCGCTTAAGCCCATACGCACGGCCATGACTATGGCAAATACGCCAATCAATAGCTGCAACCAGGCACCTGGTAGCAAATCCGCTGTCATGCCACCCAGCCAAGATCCTACCAGTATCCCTGGGGTCATAAGCCAGAATAGGTGCCAGTCCACGGCACCTTTTGCATTATGTGCCCAGACCGAGCTTATTGAGGTCACGATGATGGTTGCCAACGAGGTGCCCACAGCCATATGGGTCAGGACTTGGGGGGAGATGCCCGTCGCAGAAAAAATCAATACCAACGCCGGAACGATGATCAGGCCCCCACCGATCCCGAAAAGGCCCGCCGCTGTACCTGCAATGGCACCGAGTAACAAATAAACAAACCACATTTCCATACTGCGTTAGTTTAGGCACTCTAGGGCGTTACCGCGCGCGATAAATCGCGCCGGCTGATACATCAAATAGTTTCTTCAATGTGTTGCATACCATGCAACAGCGCTGTAACTACAGCTTTGAAGCGATGATTTAATGGTCAGGGGGATTGATTCAGGATACCCATAGATTAAGAGAGATGTAAAAGCACCTCGATAATCTGCACCTTCCATGGCTATGGCCTCAAGATGGTAAAGAGGAAGCATCTATTGTCGGTGTTGGAGTACTTTGGGTGTGTTGAGTATCTAGGTGGCCAAAACTTGGCCGCTGAGGTTGAGCGACTACAACTGGCGGTGATTTCCGAAAAGAAAGCGTTGGCTATTTTACAAACCGTGTACTCAGCGTTTATTCAGTAGGGTACAGGCTTGTCGCACCGTTTCAAATGAGCCAACCAAAACCCTTAAGGCGACTTTCAAAGTTTCAGTTGAGATAGAGCCGATGCTTTGTTGATATCCGGCTGTTTGAGGGTAAGAGGCGTGTCTTCGGCAATACCACCTCGCTTTCTGGAGGCTAAATGTCGATCACTCCAGTCCACTAGCCCAAAATAGTGACCCAGCTAAAAGTTAGTCCTTTCGGTATAGTCAGGCGCTGTTTCATTGGGAGAGCGTCCCTAACGCCCTCACTTTTGGCAGCTAAGGCGTTGAAGGCGCTAGCGCCATCTATGTTAGTCTGCCTCAACCCAAATAATAGTGCGGCATCTCAGCGTTCGTCATGCGGAAACTCCCTTCCACCAATCTGCTGGTTACTTTTGATGCGGCAGCCCGCCACTTGAGCTTTAAGAAAGCCGCGCAAGAGCTTTTTGTAACACCGTCGGCTGTTGGACATCAGATTCGGGCACTGGAGACGGAGCTACAAACAAAACTGTTCGTTCGTCTGAATCGAACTATTGAGCTTACGCATACTGGCAGGCAATACCATCTAAAAATTGCTAAATCGCTACAGGTGCTTCGCCATGCAACTGCGGACCTGATGGAGCGAGACCAATACAAAACACTCACCATTCACAGCATCCCGTTTCTGACCAATACGATATTGGCACCTAATATCAAATCCTTTAAGGCGCTGCATCCCAAATTGAATATCAGTATTGAGTCCAAACTAGAGCGTGTCAGCTTAAATCCAGGGCAGCTGCAGATTGCCATTCGGTATGACAAAGAGCCAAGTGATGGCTTGTGTTACAGGGAAATCTCCAAGATCAGTATCTCGCCGGTTTGCGCACCGGGTTATCTGAAGAAAAACCGATCGAGCCAGATCCAATTGTCGACGGATAAGATAGGTTGGCATAAGTGGCAGGCGGACTGGGGCTCCCCGCTTGCGTTCAATGAAACCTTGACCTGTGATGGCCTGCAACCGGTACTTGAGATGGCCGAGCAGGGTTTGGGTGTTGCCATGGGCTATTTTCCTGCACTAACACCCAAGGTCAGTGCAGGAAAGCTTGAGCTTCTCTATCCCGAAAAATTCAGTGAGCTGGCGCCCTTGTATCTGGCCTTCGGTGAGCCATTGCAGGGCAATGGGGTAATTGAGGACTTTATTGACTGGTTTAAAGGTGTTGTTCAGTTGCTCGAAACCTAGCCATTAAGATTCTGCTTTTCAATTCAGACAAGATTTTCTTGTCTGAACCTGATGAAAAACCCATTTGTCGTTGTCTTGCGAGCCCTCTAGGGTTGTCCGGTCGATTATCCAATACAGCTAGGAGGTCAGGATATGATCTTGGAAGCGATAGATGGCTTTGTGCCGAGCTTGCGCAAAGGGCAAACACTTAAGGGTTATGCCGCTCAGTCAAGAGATGGCATTCGGTTTATGGAGCTGGGTTCCTGCGTGATTCGCTATCGCAAGACAGGGCAGGGGAACCGTGTGATCGTTTTTGAAGTGGACCCGCCCGTTGTTATCGAGCACTATGATTACTTGCTTGATCAAATTTCCAGCGATTTCAGCGTTATCGTGTTTGAACCGCCGGGTTTTGGTTTTTCCGTTCCATCCATGAGGTTGGACTATCGTTTTAATACTCTGGTTAGCCTCACAGAGATATTTTTGCAAACCCTTAACCTGGGCTCCGTGACTCTGGTTGCGCCCTGTGTGCTTGGCTATGGTGCAATAGCACTCGCACACAAGCGCCGAGACTTGATTGATCACCTGGTATTGTCGCAAGTACCCAGTTGGGAAGAAATGTTGACATGGAAAGCGGAGAGAGATCCGTAGGAGGTGCTCAACAAGCCGATTGTGAGCCAGCTCCTACTAAAGATACTAAAGCGGAAGCGCACCCCTGCCTGGTTTGAAACGGCACTGGGTAATCAAGAGTTGGTCGAACCGTTTAATTATCTGGCACAACAAGCCTATCAACATGGGGCTACCTTTAATCTGGCATCGGCTTTTCAATGTTTGTTGATTGGTGAATCACCACTACCCAGAGCACTTTCCACTAGCTTAGCGGCTAGGACCCTATTCCTGTGGGGGGAGAGTGACTTCTCTCATGAATGTACCTGTAAGGACTCCAGCTTGAAAATGATTCCACACGCCTCTCAGTTGCGAATAGCGGAAGCGGGCCACTTCCCTGAATTGGAAGCCCCCGACAGAGTCCTTGATCGTCTGATCGATTTTGTACTGGATCATGACTTAGTGGAGGCTGGATGATGGCTGGAGAATACCAAATCATAACCGAGGATGGCTTCGGTCTTGGAGTAACCCTGTTCTCACCGAAAGGTTCGCCAAAAGCCGGGGTAATCATAAACTCAGCAACAGCAGTGAAGCAGGGCTATTATTCGGCGTTTGCAAAGTTCCTGGCTCAAAATGGTTATTTAGTGCTTACTTATGACTATCGCGGCATTGGTAAATCTGCGGTGAGCAATCAGCGAGACCAGCGTCTGTCTATGAGTGCCTGGGGTGAGTACGATTTAGCAGCTGTTATCCATTGGTCAACCTCGAAATATAATGAATTGGCTTGGCACTGCGTTGGCCACAGCGTGGGTGGCCAAATTATTGGCTTCGCCCGCAATAATACCGAGCTTGCCAGCGTCTACTGTGTGTCATCTCAAAGTGGGTATTGGGGACACTGGGGACTTCGTGAAAGGCCCAGAGTGCTGCTGGCATGGTTCGCCATGATTCCCATTTTAGCGAGGGTTTTGGGTCAGGTTCCCGGTGCATTTCTGGGGGGCGAGAGCCTGCCCGCAGGTATTGCCCGGCAGTGGGCTTACTGGGGCCGGCATAAAGACTATATTGTTGATAAAAAAGGTAATCCTGTTCGTGATGGCTTCGCGCGTTTGCAGTGCGACATGAAATTCCTGTCAATAGATGATGATAGAGACTTTGCCCCGCAGCGTGCTGTTCGGGCTTTGAAAGATTTCTATTGTAATGCGAATACCGATATACAGATA
This sequence comes from Microbulbifer okhotskensis, assembly GCF_023895975.1. Taxonomy (GTDB): domain Bacteria; phylum Pseudomonadota; class Gammaproteobacteria; order Pseudomonadales; family Cellvibrionaceae; genus Microbulbifer; species Microbulbifer okhotskensis. The sequence continues at coordinate 4,557 of NZ_JALBWM010000088.1, read as the reverse complement.
ATTCGAGCTAAGACAATTGATAAAAAGCCAATAGGGCATTTCGGCTTCTTTAGGTCGCGTTACGAAGAGAGTTTGTGGGGAGGTGTTTTGGAATGGCTGGATTGACTTCCTGCACCATAGAGCGGATGCCCACACCAAAACAATTACACTTTACGCAGGTGCTTTCTTCATACGGATCTTCCATTATCACCAATGGCCGCTGAGTTAGCGTTAGCGGTGATGCCGACTTATGCGCTTATTTAGTCAGCGGAAGTTTGTCATATAGCGCTCTAACTCTGAAGATATCCTTACCAATAACGAACAGCCTGAGCGTGGGGGGGCACCAGCACTCATCGGAGGCATATCATTACGAATGGAGTTAATATCCACGTTATCTAGCTACTTTTTAATCATTTCAATTGAGTCGGAATCCTCAGAGAAACCTTCGATATGCCAGTGATCCATAGACATGATGTGATCAAAAAATAAACTGCAGGCATTTGCTTCTGAAGTCGATTCATTTCTGAAGTCGATTCATAGATTGGATTTGCTTTCCCTCCTCCTTCAAGAAGCCTTGCTTTGAGCTGTGAAATTTTTACCTAGAGGTGCCTGCTTTTTGTTTTGATGACATTTATGCCGTGACCTACAATTTTCTATTCGGCGCTAACGATTAGTGCTAATTCTGAACGGCTAGAAATATTTAGTTTTCGATAAACCCGATACAAATGATTAGAAACCGTAGATGGCGCCACCCCAATTTTTCGAGCGGCTTGTTTAAAAGAAAGCCCTCGGGTAATTGCCTGTACAACTTCCAATTCCCTGGCGCTTAATAAATCTAAGGGGCTGGTTTCCCATATGGAAACACAAATTAAATCCCCAAGTATATTGTTATTGATACGTAATCGATCACTTAATAGGCTGGTTTGACCTTCGATAATATCAAATGGTAATCGTCCCCTGGAGGCTGTAGGGTAATATTGATTTATTATCTCCATAAACCGAGGTTGAACTTCAAAAAATAAGCCATGCTTATCGCAAATAGCCATGGCTGACTTATTGCCAAATTGCTTTTGCTGGTTGAGATGTAAAAAATACGCATGAGATGCAGCGCTAACCAAGTGATGCATAATGCGCTGTAAGGCCTGCTTGTCATCTTGGCTAAAAGGTCTGTTCCGGTCAAAACGATATAAACTCACTAAACTCACAATACCAGTAGACTCATCGGGTAGAACTGATCCCATAACTCTTTCCACCCCATATTTAGAGAAAAACGTCTTATAAATATCGCTCCTGTAAAAGGCTTTATCATCTGTGACCTCCGATAGTTCGATTACCTTTCCTGGGGCAGCCTTTAGAGCGTTGTAAAATGGGTTTATGGATTTTGAACGAGCCAGATCAGCTGGATATTTTTCATCCACACCCAATATGTCCACACTGTGAAATTCTTCCGAATCAAGACGCCCAGTTCCCCACAGAGCACCATCAAAATCAATAACTTGCGCCAATTCGGTTAATGCTCGGCGGCGATAATCCTGCGTACCTATGGCGGCACAATGGTAAAGACGTGTAATACAGGCATCAATTGAAAACATTGCTTAATATAGTCTCTGTGGGGTCACTATGGGCTAATTTTACTATTTTTACTCTAATCTACCTGAGTAGAATAGGAGTATCAATATGCCTATAGGATACGCGTTAGGCAAAAAAGCAATAATGATCGTCTCAGGGGAAAATCATGAAAGAAAATTTCCAAATAAACGAAAACATATTAGACAACAAAGACAGGTTTAATGATGCCTTCTTTAAGCGTTTTGATCTGCGGCATAATGATACACCTTTGCAACTAAGTGATACTATAAGTAAGAACTATTTATTTCCAACATTATATGGGGATGTCAGCTGTTCTATTGCAATATTTCATTGCGATTATCAAGCTGCCAGGAAGATAATGCCGGCACCAAGTATAAAGCCCGTTAAGATGACACATGGCCGATCATTAGTGATTTTTTCATGTTATGAATACCGGAATGTGCTAAATGTAGCTCCGTATAATGAAATTGCCATGACCATTCCGGTTATGACTGATGGTGGTTTAAATATACCTGTGCTTTCTATGCTATTGGGGGACAAACTTAAAAAATTTGGTTATTACGTATTCAATATGCCGGTAACCTCGCTAGAAAACCGTATCCGAGGGCGTAAAATTTGGGGGTTACCCAAAAATGTAGAGCGTATAGATATTACCCACGAGAATAAATTCGCAACAACCAAAGTCTCGGTAGACGACCAGGCGCCTTACCTTGAGCTAAATATCCCTATGGTAGGTAGGCAGCAAGAGTTTGATATTCAATCTAATTTATACTCAATTCTAGATGGTCGCCGCTTAGCCAGTACCACATCTTTTAAGGGCAATTTTAGTCTCACTAAAAACATGACCAGTTTGTTCAAAAAAAGTACAAATACTAATAGCGCCAGTATTATATTAGGTCGAGGCCCTCAAGCAGATAGGCTTAGAGCTTTAAAGATTGAAGGGCAAGCTTTCCAGCTTAGATATTGCAGCTCCATGAATGCCTGTTTCGACCTGGCACATACTGAGGTTTAAATTAATGCCCACTAAAAAACATTACCTTGTATTTGGAGCTGGGGCCATTGGTACTACTCTGGCAGCTTGGCTGAATAGCAGTGGGGTGAGAGTTAGCATATTTGATAAACCTGAAGCCTGTGTGCATATCAACCAACATGGGCTCGAAGTTTATTTCGGTGATCAGCCAAAAAAACGATATCGATCCTGGGTTCAAGCCTATTCAAATTTTAATAGTATTTTAGCCCCTGATGTTATTATTCTCTGTGTTAAAAATTACAGCTTAGAAGCCGTTAGTAAATTGTTGGTCGCGAACTTTGGTAGTACTATCCCTATCGTAGCGTTGCAAAATGGTGTTGAAAATCAAAACATTCTGCCCAAATACTTTGACAAAATCGTTTATGGCGTAGTCTGTTACAATGCTTGGGTAGATGGTTTTGGTGTGGTGGGCTACCAGAAAAAAGGCCCAATTGCTTTAGGTTATATCGATAACGTAATAGATGCGGACCTTAGTGGTATTGTCGAAGATTTTAATCGGGGTGTTGAAACAAAAAATTACCCCAGCTTGAATGATGCTGCCCATTCAAAAATTGTAATTAATCTCACGAACTCGTTAACAACCTTGGTTGCATTGCATAAAAATGATCAAGCCAACAGTAAGCGCTTCCAGATTTTAATTACTAGCATGATTTTTGAGGGGGTTCAGGTGATGAAGGCGGCAGGATATAAGGAGAGTAAGCTGGGCGGGATGCCAAGCTGGTTGCTAATTGCCGCAGCAAGCGTGTTGCCAGGATTTATTACTCGTAAAGCCTACTTAAAAAACCTCAAGAAAATGGTGGTTTCTAGTATGGCCCAGGATATTATCGTAAACGGTGGCAATACCAGCGAGCTGGAGAGTATTAATGGTTATGTTTTAAGTTTGGCTAATGCATATGATGTGAAAACTCCAGTAAACAGCGCTATTTACCAGATATGCAAAAGTGAATTTGTGAAATCTCCATTTAAACCAGTGACGGTGGACTATATCTGGAAACAGGTAAAGAGGCATAAAATCTTAGCGGGTTAAAAAAGAGACGGTAGGGGTCAATAGATCTGGCTTGGTACAGAGCGCGCAGGATAAGCGGATATCAAGTAATTTGCTTGCTATATAAATAGCCAGCAGGTGACAATGGTTGGTTTTGACTGAGTGGGGGAGTGGTAGGCTGGCAGTTATGTAGTCCATGTGCCCTGTGTGTATTGAGCTAGGTACTCACGCCCCGTTGTCCCAACCAGCCCTATATAAGTGGTATCAAAGTTACGATTGAGGTAGGGCCATTACTTGGAGAATATACACAGCTGAAGGCGAATAGGGCCATTCTCTTGGCAATCCGACCTGCTTGGGATATGGCAATAACAGTGAGGGTGTCCCCTTAAGCGCGTACGGCCACAGTACCATTTTCAGTTTTCTCGCAGTATCAATATGATATCAACAGGTTGGATATTTCCAGATTTTCTCTTGCTTGAACTCCAAAAGGATATTCTCTAGAAACCCGAAGCGCTGTGTGGATATGGTTTTGCTTAGGAGTCTCAGTTGTGGAAAATTACTGGAGAATGTCAAGCGTAGATGAGTGGTACTGTCTTTTCCTGAAGCCGAGTAGATCATTCCTTAATCAGTCCGATGCTATGTATCTCTATACCTGTAAAAAATAAATTACAGCATAATTTGTTAGGTTTATATTGTTAGATTAGGCGTCACTCTAAGAGTGGTCAGATTTTATAAATTGATGCCCGAAAACAAAATCGTACAAAGGTGACAAGTTTTGTCAAAAAGCTACCTTGCCAGGCAGTTAGAGTTTTATCAATATTTTAAGTGTGCCACAGAAAAATATTTCTGAGTGGATAGAATCCCTTTCGCCTTTTCATTTCGTGACTGGCTCGGAACTTATTTCTGAATGTATACCTAATCAATACTTCGGACAGTTTTAGGGGGCGAAATAGGTAGGAACCACGGCCAGATA
>NZ_JALBWM010000087.1 GCF_023895975.1 Microbulbifer okhotskensis | reverse complement strand
CGAGCGGTACAGTGACTATGGGGCTATAGCTGCATGAAACTGTCCGAAGTGTTGAGTTAAAGACCTCCCCCAAGAAGTAATATCATCCGCTCATCCAGAGAGAGCAATAGCCACAATATCTCAAGTGATTGCTACATTTGAAGTCGATCATCGCCAAATGGCGAAGTCATTTCTTTCTTCGCAAGGCTGCAATGTGACGGAGAGTGATTTATTGATCTCAGCCGAAAGTGAAAGAGGAGTTATAAGTATTGACTTTGACTCTGAGGGTCGACTGTCGAACCTTAAAGGCTCATTAAACCCTGTAATATAGCGCAAAGAAGAACAAAGGCTGAAACTTGGGTCGCAGCATATCGAAAAGCTGCTACACAACGGCACTGGAACCCACTTGTTTTGCACTGCTCTGTATCGCCCTCAAATTAACATAAAACAAGCCCCGCTCAGCCTTCGGCTGACTGGACGTCAGGCGTTAAATCGGTATGGCCAAATCTATTTATTTCTTCACCAGAGAAGACAAGTATTACCAGCTTTCAAATTTCGCCGGGTTTGGTTTTGATTTAGGTGGGAATCGCTGGAAAACAATGGAGCACTACTTTCAGGCAATGAAGTTTGAGGGCTCAGGTCACTTTATTAAAATCAGGGACTGCGGGTCACCTAAACAAGCGAAGGATTTGGGACAGTCTCGCGCTACTCCAATTCGGAAAGATTGGGATCAAACCAAAGAAAGGATTATGTTCGAAGGTTTGCGAGAAAAATTCAAAGATCGAGAGCTGAAGGCTATTTTGCTTGGCACTGGCAAGAAAGAGCTTATTGAAAACTCCCCCCATGATAAATATTGGGGTATAGGCCCCAACGGCAAGGGGAAAAACCGACTTGGCGTTTTGCTTATGCAGCTTAGAGAAGAGCTAAAAAACAACCAAAGCCAGTGAGTGATTCACCGTCAGAGATACCACACTTCCAAAATGTTGCTAATTATTATACCTGGAACTTTGAGACATGAATTCAGCACACCCAGAAACATCAGAAGAACCCGTATTTATTGCCCACAATAGCAATGACCCGGCAATAAGAGCTGCTCATTCCATGGCAGCCAACAGCATTACTAATTTCATTGAATTAGTTAAGAGCAGAGACGAAAGTGATTTTTTGGCCAAGTTACGCTTCCACGACCCGAATCTTTCCGAAGATTCAGGTGAGGATCAGTTTTTATATTTGTGGCTTATGGATGTCTATTATCACACTGAAGAGAAGATACTTTCTGGGGTTTTTTTCGAAGTTCCGGAAAGCCTCAAAGAATGGCACAAGGTAGGCGACAGGCTTGGATTTGAGGCAGATGATGTTTTTGACTGGATGGTAAACACTCATGGTCATGTTCAAGGCGCATATACAATTCGTGCAACCAGGGAAAAGCTATCTACAAATAAAGAAAAATCTGATTATGATAGCTATATAGGAGTCTCCAGTTATGCGCCTATTGTAAAGTGAATTTATACCTAAAACTCACAGTCATATGGTCGATTTTTCGACTACCCCTATTGTTCATTGTCGAAAAATCGGTATGTACTGCAAGCCGCAGGATTAATGGCAATGAAGCGCCATCTTGACCAGAACACTAAAGCTGCATTTTTCACACAAGCATTTTTGTGCGTATCGGTAGCGAATACTCTCTGTAAGCATGTATCGACGCCATATCAATAATCACTCAGATGCTGAGTCATATGTAATATCGAAGATACCCCCACCGATAAACCTCTACCAAAGGAATGGTTCTACACCCTGCAGGAAATTCAGGGCGGGATCGGGGTGTTAACTACCAAGGAAAAAAATGAGAAAGCGGAAGGTTTTACCAACTGGAATTCCAGAGGAAACGATTACAACCGTCTTTCGAAAAGAGCTTGATAGACACAGCAACCCACTTATCGATGAAATAAAGAAATTCTTGAAACAACCTTTGCTCGAAGAAATTACAGAGGCTTCAGCTGAAGTTTTTCCTGATCAATATTCCGATGGCAATACGAGCATTGGAGTTTATTTGAAGAGCGGAACAATACAGCACCACTCCTTTGCCGGCTTTATCAACGACCTCCCGTACATTGATATCGATAATTACATGGAAGATGATATTAACATTCCGGACATGGTCGTAGATTTAGTTAAAAGCTGGTTTTCAGAATGTTGGTTTAAAGCCGGTGGCTGGGACTTTCCCGTGGCAATTGAGATATCGGAACACGAGGGGGCTGGCAATGGCGATACAATTAAACTAACAAAAAGTAGTTAACCATTTACCTCACTGGATTTTACGAAAAAAGTGTTATGTTTCACGGGGTAACGTGCTAAAAATAGAAGTTGATCGAGATAGTGTTAATACTGGCGATGATATTTCGTCCTATATTGTATTCATCTCCGTGAATGAGAGCATGAGCATTGAAGATCTTTTGGTAAAAACCTCAAAGGAATGTACTTTGCCGCAGGTTTTGTTGGTAAGGCGACATGGCTTGCATATTTGGACACAGAACCCAAACTATACCTTGGCGTTCTAGCCCAGCAATGGAAAAACCCAAAAGTTATACTTCCTGCCTCGTCCACTGCAGACTCCCTATTTACTACGCCAGCAGCCAAACTCGTATTTCGCTATTACTGTCAATCAGATCCAAAACAGGTTTTTTACGCGCTTACGAATGACAAAGAACTACCGCGCATGCTCTCATGCACAGCAGCTTATTCTTGATGGCAGCGTTGAAATTTACTGCTCAGCATACACCGATAGAGACATCATCACCTCTGAACAGTGCTATCTAGAGGCTTTACCTAAAAAAACTAGTCGACATGAATTGGCGTGTATCCTGAAAAATGTATAACATGCACAGATTGCCGGAACAGATTTCCACAACTGCGGGCACCAGGCCCCTAAAGTTACTCATAAAGTAACCCGCTTTACCAAGGAATTGAACAATGAACAAAGTCTATCCACCAATTCAAGTCGCACTAGGCACAAGATGACAAAAGATGAAATAATAGATTCGAACGAGCACAGCTTTCAGTCCAGCTGGAAAATTTTTGGGATGGGTATCGTTTGGATGTTAGCGTTTTTTCTGGCCAGCATGTTGTTCATGCTCATATTAGATTCAGCAAGTATTATCAGTCTTACTAAATAGTTCAATCCTCTCACTCTTTCTCAGCACTTTACTAGGGTGTCATTATGGTAGACTGGCTTATCAGATGATGTACACCAAAGACGAAAGCTGGTTTTTTACCCCCCCTGCAACAGGCTTCTTCGTTGAGCGAAAATCGCAATTTCCTTACAGGTACTTTCTATTAAGATAACCCAGGAAACCTCTGAATAATTCGACGATATCTCTACGGCTCTTCCAGAGACAACTCAGCGTTATTCAGAGAATCACCTGAAATGGTTTACTAAGAGAAAGCAGGTCATTCAGCTTCCAGCAGTGATAACCAGGCAGAAAGACTGAGTGAAATTCTAAGTTCATAGCAAAGGATTAAGATGGACCTCAATCAGATAACACTACCCATTAAGAATATGAAAGAAGCAACCGCTTTTTATCTAAAACTGGGATTTACGCAAATTGTTGATACACCTCATTATGCCCGATTTGAATGCCCAGATGCTGGGTCTACATTTTCACTTTCACTTGAAGAAGAAGATTTTTCTAATGGTGCAATAATCTACTTTGAGCATAAAAAACTGGATGAGTGGGTTCAAGCGTTAAAAGATAAAGGGATTCGTTTTATACAAGAGCCCCAGGAAAGAAAATATTTATGGAAAGAAGCCGTACTAAGTGATCCATCAGGCAATAAAATCAAATTATATTGGGCTGGCGAAAATAGACTCAACCCACCATGGCGCGTCGAGATCCGCGCCTGAAACAACAGCAAGCTTTCCCAAGCCACATACTACCAGCAACACAGCAACGGCTATCGCACTGTGAGTAAGTCCCTACACCAGATACAAACGTAATACAGGATCAACTTACCCAAAGGAGGCAGGGAAAAATAAACAGGGGCGGAAACAATGATATGAATAATATTAGAAAAGCAGGCGACACTCTCGGTGTCGCCTACTAGTACAACATCGTATTGATTAGTCGTGCATCGGGTTGCGAAGAATCGGGCAAACAGCTTCTTTATTCTTCGCCATATACTGCTGATGATACTCCTCAGCATAATAAAATGGCTGGGCCATACTGATTTCGGTAGTTACCTGGCCCCGCTCTTTTCCATTCAGCGCTTCCTGTACGGCGGCCTTACTCGCTTCAGCCTCCTGCTTTTGCCCCTCATTCAGGCAAAAAATACAAGAGCGGTACTGGGAGCCAATATCGTTACCCTGGCGCATCCCTTGAGTAGGATCATGATGGTCCCAGAAGACCCGCAAAAGTTCAGCGAAACTAATCTTCTTGGGATCAAATACGACTTTTACCACTTCGGCATGCCCGCTACGCCCGGTGCAGACCTCATCGTAGTTGGGGTTTTCGGTAGCACCGTCGGAGTATCCAACAGCAGTCGCAAAAACACCATCAATCTCCCAGAACATCTGTTCAGCGCCCCAGAAACAACCCATGCCAAATATGGCAACCTCCATGTTTTCGGGAAAAGGCGCCTGAATTGGATTGCCACTCACAAAGTGAGTGCCACTAATCTCCATCGGCTGTGGTCGACCGGGCAACACCTGATCCGCATCCGGTATCTGAAATTTGTCGTATTGCATACTGTTATCTCGAGTGCTGAAATTTTATTTAGCAAGGATAGCTGGTAGACCCTTATCCACCCAGAGCTACCTCATATAATATTAAGCGGTGTACCCAACAGTTCTAAGGGCTCTCTGATCCACAGGGCATACACTGGCAGATCAACATTATAAGGAGTCGCCATTGGCGCGCTTAATCTTACTAATTTTAATTGCGATCGCTGCCTGGATTGTCTGGCAAAAGATCAAATCCAGTTCACCGCAGAATCGGCGCAAGCAGATCTTTATAGCCTGCATCGCGGGGCTAGCAGCGATCGTCCTTGTACTGGCCCTCTCCGGGCGCCTACATTGGGTGGGTGCGGTCATGGTATTGGCTCTGCCGGTACTGGGCAGATTGCTGGCACAGCTTTCCCGTTATTTGCCTTGGCTGATGCCGTTGTTTGAAAAACATGCCAAAAAACGTACTGAGCAAGCTAGCGAACACGCTGACGCACAGCAAAACCATACTCCCCCTCACAACACCGAGGGTCCACCACTGACCGAGTACGAGGCACGGCGGATACTTGGGGTCGCCGCCAATGCAGAAAAAGATGACATCATTGGCGCGCATCGCAAACTGATTCAAAAACTCCACCCGGATCGTGGCGGTAATGACTACTTGGCATCACGAGTCAATGCCGCAAAAGAGTTACTGCTAAGCATTCTCTGAACTCATACTTTACACAGTAGGTGGACATACCTGGCTAACTGCCGATAGGGGTCCACCTGGGAATACTCAAGCTCCTTTTCCACAATCGCTGAGGCGGGCATTTTTTCCCGAATCGGGGAGTCATAAAGTCGTGAAAACAGCGGATGCCGCTATGGCAGACCACCGAAAAGTCCGCCTCCGTCAGCCACGCCTGCACCGATTCCGGCAATAGTGGATTCTGTGGCGTGAGGCCTCCGGGGTGCCCACCCCAGTGGTTTTCGTCAATATTGCGATCCAGCTGACGAAAGCTGCCACGCTGTAACAAGCGAAACTCCAGCCCGCGGCGGTTGTAGAAAGTCAGCGACAAATGACCGCCGGGCTTTAACAGGCGGCGCAACTGCTGCAGGGCTTGCTGCGGCTGCTCCAACCATTCCAATACGGCATGGCAAATCAACAGATCAGCATCTTGCAACGCCTCTATTTGAGGTAATTCCTGCAATGGCCTGTGCAGCAAGCTAACGCGTTTCTGCAGCTGTTTTTCGCGAATCTGGGCATCCGCATGCGCAAGCATTTGCGCGGAAATATCCGCAAGAAATACCTGATGACCCGCTTCGGCCAAGTCCATGGCGAAGTGGCCCTGACCTCCTCCGGCATCAATTACCTTCAGGTTTCGCTGATCCGCAGCCAAAAGCGGGGCCAAGTCACGATTGAGCACGGCCAAGCGGACATCCCCTTTTAAACCGCCATAGATTCGATGACGAAAACGATGGGCGAGATCGTCAAAATTGCGATCCTTATACCGACTAGCGCTCATCTGCACCCTCATCCAGTAAAGCAGCGGCACAACGATGGTGATTCTCGGCGATCTTGCGATGCAGAGCTGCATCCATGTCGACCCCCAGCACTGCCGTCAACTTGCTCAGGTACATCTGAATATCCGCCAACTCCGCTGCAACCTGCTCTGAATTCTCTCCTGCCATCAACGCACGAATCTCACCATCCTCTCGCCACTGAAAATGTCGGCTCAATTCCGCAACTTCTACCGCAAGCGCCATAGTCAGGTTTTTTGGGGTATGCAAAGACTGCCAGCCACGCGCCTCGGCAATTTCATCAAAAGCCTGAAGAATTTCAGGAGTTTTCATCGTCTTTTTTCCTCTGCTGGCGCTCCAGCCCCCCTTCCCGAGCGGCCAGAATCGAATTGAGTGCACGGGACAGAAACTCTCGCCGATACAATACGCAGACCACAAACAGGTAGCCGGCAATAAACAGCAGCGGATGGATAAACCAGCCCAGAACTGACATAGAGAAGTAGTATGAACGCAAGCCATAGTTGTAGCTGTGGCCCGCGTGGTCGATGACCTTGGCAGTACTGATAGCGAAACGGCGCCGCTCTTCCTCAGACAAATCACCGGTCTCAGGCAGTGGTGCCGCGCCAATCAGCACATTGGCAAAAGAGTATTGACGCAGAGACCAAGTAAAATTGAAAAAGGCGAAAATAAAAATCAGTATCAGCAGCATCACCTTAAGCTCAAACTGCTCAACCGTGGTGGCCTCCGCAAAAGGCAAGCTACTAAGCACTTCGACAGCCGCTTTGTTGGCCGTCAATGCCGTCACCAGGCCCGCCAGGATAAGCATGCTGGTAGAGGCGAAGAAACCGATCACCCGCTCCAGATTACTGAGAATGGCCATGTCGGCCATACGCATATCCCGGTCGAGCATGCGCAGCATCCACTCAACACGGTACCACTGAAGTGATGAAGTCAGGCACCAGGTCTCTTTGGCTTTTTTTCGCGCAAATACGGTATAACCGACCCATGTAGTAAAAAAGCCAGTGACGCTGGCAATATCCAACCAGGACAACCTCTAATATCTCCGTGTTCGTCTACATTTATGCCGTAGCTTCGGCAGGCGAAGTCTTCGCCCTACTGGCAGCCTTGTCAACACTGTCTTTCCGATGTGTGCAAGCGGTAGAATAGCGCCCTTTCGCCGGCAGCAGTTGCCGGCCAGAAAATTCCTATAACTCCAGGGAGCTGTCTTTTGAACAACTCACACCCTGCATTTGAACTGGTTACCAGCGCAGATATTGATTCTCTCGGCGTGCGCGTTGAGGAATACCGACACATGACTACCGGTGCCCAGCACCTGCATATTGCCGCCGACAATCCGGAAAATGTTTTCCTTGTTGCGTTGCGCACCGTGCCTGAAGACTCCACCGGAGTCGCCCATATTCTTGAACACACCGCCCTATGCGGCAGCGACAAGTATCCGGTGCGTGATCCCTTCTTTATGATGATCCGACGCTCCCTCAATACTTTTATGAACGCCTTCACCAGTTCGGATTGGACCGCCTACCCGTTCGCCAGCCAGAACCGCAAGGATTTTGACAATTTGCTCGACGTCTATCTGGACGCCGTGTTTTTTGCACGACTGGACCCGCTGGATTTTGCCCAGGAAGGGCACCGCCTGGAATTCACCGAAGCGGATAACGCCAGCAGCGAACTAGTCTATAAGGGCGTCGTCTTTAACGAGATGAAGGGCGCGATGAGCTCCGTCACTTCACAGTTATGGCATACCCTGAGCAAATACCTGTTTCCCACCACCACCTATCACTACAATTCCGGTGGCGAGCCCGCTGATATTCCTAAACTCAGCTACGAGCAACTGGTCGCGTTTTATCGCAGCCACTACCACCCCAGCAATGCCACTTTCATGACCTTCGGGGATATTCCGGCAGCCGAGCACCAGGCCGCCTTTGAAGAGAAGGCGCTGCACAAATTTGAAAAGCTGGACAAAACCATCTCGGTCGGGCGAGAAGATCGCTATCAGGCACCGCTTAAAATCGAAGAGCACTATCCACTCAGTGGCGAAGCCCTCAAGGGCAAAACCCATATCGTTCTAAGTTGGCTCCTGGGCGATGTCACAGACCTTGAAGAAGCCCTGACAGCGCACCTGCTCACTGGTGTTCTGCTGGATAACAGCGCCTCCCCGCTGATGAAACTACTGGAAACCACCGATCTGGGAACCTCCCCCTCTCCACTGATCGGCTTGGACGACTCCCAACGGGAGCTGGTATTTGTCTGCGGTATCGAGGGTAGCGAAAGAGAGCGCGCCGACGAGTTGGAACAGCAGGTACTCGATGTACTGAAAGATGTTGCGGAAAACGGCATTCCCTACGATCAGGTGGAGGCCAGCCTGCACCAACTGGAACTACAGCAACGGGAAATTGGCGGCGACGGCTATCCATTTGGCTTGCAGTTGATTCTCACTGCGCTAACCGGTGCCACCCACCGCGGCGACGCCATCGGCCTGCTCAATATCGATGCCACGCTGGAAAAACTGCGCGAGCAGATCCAAGATCCGAAATTCATTGCCAATAAAGCCCGTGAATTACTGCTGGAAAACCAGCACCGTGTACGCTTGATTTTAAGCCCCGACGACCAGTTGGCAGCACGCCACGAGCAGGCTGAGAAAGATCAGCTGGCGCAGATCAAAGCCAGCCTAAGCCAGCAAGAAAAAGCGCAAATTGTCGAAACTGCCAAAGCTCTGGCGGACCGGCAAAACCGCGAGGACGACGCCTCGATTCTGCCCAAAGTCGGCGTGGAGGATATTCCTGCAGAGTTGCCCGATGTCGAGGGTGAGGCTGTTGAGTTGGGCCCGCAGAAGCTGACCCGCTATAACGCCGGTACCAATGGCTTGGTTTACCAGCAGTTGGTTTGCGCCCTGCCGGAATTTACCGAGACTGAAAAACAGCTGTTGCCCTATTACTGCCAGGTACTGAGTGAAGTGGGCCTGGGTGAAAAAGATTACCTGCAAGTACAACAGTGGCAAACCAGCGTCGTTGGCGCATTGCACGGTTTCACCAGCAACCGCACTGCGATCGACAACCTGGATCATTTATCCGGCCACTTTATCCTGTCCGGTAAAGCACTCGCGCGCAATCAAGACGGGCTAACTGAGCTGATGCAAGCCACCATGGAGCAAGTGCGCTTTGATGAACACGCTCGCATCAAAGAGCTGCTTCTGCAGACTCTCGCCCGCCGCGAACAGGGTGTTGTGGGCAATGGCCACGCCCTGGCCATGGCCGCAGCCAGCGCCGGTTACAATCTCGCCGCCTGGGAGAGTCATGCCACCGGCGGCTTGCTGGGGCTGCGCAATCTGAAAGCGCTGGTAGCAGGGCTGGATAAAGAGCAAGGCCTACAGCAACTCTCCGACCAGTTCCAGGCCATCCACCAGAAGATCCTGGCAGCCCCACGCCAATTCCTGTTGGTGGGTGAGGAAGAAAAAATTGGCGACTTCAGCCAAGCGTTGATGCCTCTTACTTCCCAATCCAGCACAAGTGCTGCGAACCCAGCTGCGCCGTTCGAACGCAAGCGCGTAGAAGAGCTATGGGTCGCCAATAGCCAAGTAAATTTCTGTGCGAAAGCTTATGCCACCGTGCCCATGTCTCACCCCGATGCAGCGCCACTGTCTGTATTGAGCGGCTTCCTGCGCAACGGCTTCCTGCACCGCACTATCCGTGAGCAGGGTGGAGCCTACGGCGGCGGTGCCGGACACGACAGTAATATCGGTGTGTTCCGCTTCTATTCCTATCGCGATCCGCGTCTGGGCGAGACTCTGGAAGACTTTGATGCCTCACTGAAGTGGCTGGCTGAAGAGAACCACAAGGAGGAGCAAGTTGAGGAAGCAGTCCTCGGTGTGGTCGGCGGTCTAGACAAGCCCGGCTCCCCCGCCGGGGAAGCCAAGAAGAACTTCCACTCAGGCCTCTATGGCCGTACCCACGCGCTGCGCCAGCAATTCCGCAAGCAGGTCACAGAGGTAACCCTGGAAGATCTGCAACGGGTTGGCACCACTTATCTGGATCCCAGCAAGGCCAGCACTGCCGTGGTCACTGGACCCCAGAGCAGTGAAGTGGGAGCGAAACTCAATCTGAAGGAAGAGAAACTTTAACTGAGCCCCACTCCCCCAGCGACGATATGTGCTCTGGGGGACTCTGTGGCGCCGGCCGCAACCGGTGCCAGCTTTACAGGTCCCTGGGGCCGCCGGTCTATCGCCGTTACCCTCTAGCGAAGTTCCAATGAGTAATCACGACAATATTTACGCAAATCCACTAGGCCAAGTAGCCGGTTTCGAATTCGATCGCCAGGTCGTACAAGTCTTTCCCGATATGATCAAACGCTCGGTGCCAGGCTATACCACCATGGTAGCCATGATCGGCACCCTGGCGGAACGCTACGCCCAAGCCGGCAGTCGCTGCTATGACCTGGGCAGCTCTCTCTGCGCAGCGACTTTGGCCATGCGCCACCGTATTCCCGCCGCAGATTGTGAAATTATTGCCGTGGACAACTCTAAGGCCATGGTGGATCAGGCGCATACCATACTGGAAGCCGATAGCGGCGAAGTTCCTGTACACCTTATCTGTGACAATCTGCAAGACGTCACTATTGAAAATGCCTCCGTTGTCGTGCTCAACTTCACCCTGCAATTTATTCCTGTAGAAGAGCGCGAAGAAATCCTGCAGAAGATCCACGATGGCCTGCGCCCCGGCGGCATCCTGATTATTTCAGAGAAAGTGGATTTCGCCGATAAAGCCCACAACGAGTTGATGATCGAGCTGCACCACTCCTTTAAGGCCGCCAACGGCTACAGTGCACTGGAAATTGCACAAAAACGCTCTGCCCTGGAAAATGTGTTGATTCCCGAAACCCTGGATACCCATCGCACACGCCTGAAAAACGTCGGTTTTACCAGCGTCGATGTCTGGTTCCAGTGTTTTAATTTTGCCTCATTAATCGCCATCAAAGGCGCGTCTGAAAAGCCTGAAAAGTAAGTACCCCGTGATCGACTACACCCAACTGTACCAAACACTACAACATATTCCCGCTCTGCGTTCCTGGCTTGCACAACTGCCCGCGCAGGTCGCCGAAAACCTGAGTCCACACCGTTGGGGCGACCTTCCCGACTGGCGTGCAGCGTTTGAAGCCCTGCCGGACATCACGCCCTCCAATATCGAACTCGCGACTAACGTCAGTGCGGGGAGCGCTACTGACGCAACTCCGGAACAACTGCAACTGCTGGAGCAAGAATTACGGAAGTTACACCCCTGGCGCAAAGGCCCCTGGGAACTGTTCGGCTTGGCTATTGATACCGAATGGCGCTCAGACTGGAAGTGGGACCGGGTATTACCGCACCTGGCTCCGCTGGAAAATCGGCTGGTCTTGGATGTGGGCTGCGGTAACGGCTATCACTGCTGGCGCTCCTATGGCGCAGGCGCGCGCCAGGTCATTGGCATAGACCCCTCGGTGAAGTTTGTCGCCCAGTTTTACGCCCTGAAAAAATACCTGGGGAAAGACAAGCCCGTTGATCTGCTGCCCTTGGGCATCGAAGCACTTCCGCAAAACCTAGGCGCATTCGATACCACTTTCTCCATGGGCGTACTCTATCACCGCCGCTCCCCCATGGAGCACCTGCGAGAATTGCGCGAGACCCTGCGCCCCGGTGGCCAGTTGGTGCTCGAAACCCTCGTCATCGATGGCGAACTGGGAGATTGCCTGGTACCCGAAGACCGTTACGCAAAGATGCGCAACGTCTGGTTCTTTCCCAGTTGTGCCACCCTAGAAAGCTGGTTGCGCAAATGCGGCTTCCGAAACCCCAGAACCGTGGACCTGAACACCACTAGCCTGGAGGAGCAACACCGCACAGACTGGATGCACTTCGAATCGCTGGCAGATTTTCTCGACCCGCGATCGCCAGACAAAACAGTGGAAGGTCACCCCGCGCCCAAGCGCGCTGTTCTGGTCGCAGAAGCGCCATAGCTTCTCTTCCACTTCACGCCTGGGAACTCATAAATTCCGCAAAAGTCGCCGCAGATAGAATTTTGTACGGAATGGAGACTGCCGTCTTGATTGTTGCGACTCATAAGGCAAAGTGCGCCCCTAAATAGTGCAACTATATCCTTATGGGGGGGCTGCCGCAGGCCGCAGCCCGGCGCAGAGAACATTTATGAGTATTAGCGTTTTCGAACTCTTTAAGATCGGGGTCGGTCCATCCAGCTCCCATACGGTGGGACCAATGGTCGCCGCTCGTCAATTTGTGCAAGACCTGTTTAACCGGGATCAGCTCGCGAGCACCGATCGTGTGCAGATCCACCTCTACGGCTCACTGGCGCTGACCGGCGTTGGACACGGTACCGATATGGCCGTACTGATGGGACTGCTGGGCCACTCCCCGGACACCATTGATGTGGATAGCATTGATAACAAGATGACCACAATCCAGAGCGAGTGCAGCCTGAACCTCAACGGTGACCACAACATAGAGTTTGTTCGTGAACGCGACCTGATTTTTCATATGGAAGAATTTCTTCCTCAACACTCAAATGGCATGACCTGCCAAGCCTATTCGGGCGAAGAGCTTCTATTCGAGCGCAGCTACTTCTCCATCGGCGGTGGCTTTGTGCTGTCTGAAGAAGACTTCGCACACAAAGAAGAAATCGCCACACTGCTACCCTACGACTTCAGTAACGCCGAACAGCTGATGGAAATCTGCTCCCAGCACGGCTGGAGTATTGCTGAGCTAGCCATGGAAAATGAAAAGGCTTTCCGCAGTGAACAGGAAGTTAAAGACCGCTTGTGGAATATCTGGAAGGTGATGGATGCCTCTATTGAACGTGGCTGCCATCAAAATGGCACCCTCCCCGGCGGCCTGAATGTGCGTCGCCGCGCCGCTGAACTCTACCGGGAATTGAGCAAGCAGAGCCCGCAAGAGCGCAATCACGGCCTGGCTATTCTCGACTGGGTCAGCCTCTTTGCACTCGCCGTGAATGAGGAAAATGCGGCACGCGGACGTATTGTTACTGCCCCAACCAACGGTGCCGCCGGTGTTATTCCTGCGGTAATCGCCTATTACGTGGAATTTGTGCACGACTCTAAAGTTCACGGCGAACTGAAAGATCAAGTGGTGAAATTCCTGCTCACCGCCGGTGCCATCGGTATGCTATTCAAAAAGAACGCCTCCATTTCTGCCGCCGAAGTGGGCTGCCAGGGAGAGATCGGCGTCGCCTGCTCCATGGCCTCCGCCGGCCTGGCAGCAGTAGAAGGTGGCAGCAACCAACAAATTGAAAATGCCGCCGAAATCGGTATGGAGCACAATCTCGGGCTCACCTGTGACCCGATCGGTGGACTGGTGCAAGTGCCCTGCATTGAGCGCAACACCATGGGGGCCGTAAAAGCTATCAACGGCGCCCGCCTGGCTCTTCGCGGAGACGGCGCCCACATAGTACCGTTGGATAGCGTTATCGAAACCATGCGCCAGACCGGTATCGACATGCAGAGCAAGTACAAAGAAACTTCGCTCGGCGGACTGGCGGTGAACGCCGTTAACTGTTGATTATTTTTTGCTGGGGCTAAAACATATGCTCCAGCCATTTTTTCAATATGCATTGAAAACTTCGGTCCATAGGAACCAGGAAGGTCCAATTCCAAGTTTCACTTCAGAGTTGAATGCAGGATTTCAAATACGCAATTAAATATCATCGAACGATGCACACCAACGCTCACCATAATGCCAGGTGCAATCGCAAAAGTGCGCTTTGTACAGGATCGGATTGACCACCCGCTGCCCCCCCTTTCTTATCAGGTGACCGGGTGCTTCTCAAGTGGTATGTCTCTGGCCGAAAGATAGTCGAGAACTTCACTCTTTGGCTTAAACTATCCTATAGAGCACACGACAAATATCACTCTGAAAGATGCGATGGGCGAAGCCAAGTTCACAATCTAGCGTGATATTACTGAACTTACTGAGGCAAGAGATTGAGCATTAAATCGATATACCATTAAGTTCAGTGAGCAATTTGCCGACTAGCAACAGTTAACTGGCAAGAGCGGTTACACAGAATTATTACACCCTCCTCTGAGATGCTACAGACTGCTTCAATACAGGACGCCTTCCCAGAACAAAGGGCATTAACCTAGCCATATTTCTAGCATCGTCAATTCCACGATGGTGAGTGCCATCCAGTGATAACCCCGATAGTGTTAAAGCCCCAGCCATTCCATATTTCTTTTTAAGATTCTGGTTCAGCGAAAATAACTTCTTGATATTAATATGCTCTGTACCAATGGGGTATGAAACCTTATGGAACTGGCTATCTTGATGGAGTTGCGCTTTATCATAGTCACCCCACGAGCAAAATAAAAAGGATTCGTACTGATACAACCACGCCTTAAATTGCTTAATGGCTGCAGGGTAAACAGGCGCTCCATTAACATCCGCCTGGCAAATACTAGTCAATTCAGTACAAAACGCGGTAAGAAGAGGTTTCCTTACGGGCCTTACAAAGGTTGTAAACTCATCCACCACAGAAAGGGTTTCAGCCTCGACCATTACAGCCCCAATTTCAATGATTTCCATTTCATTTCGAGCAATTGATTGCTTATTGCAACACGTCGCCTCAAGATCAACGATCAGGAAGTATCTGTATCTACTTAAATCCATATTCATAAACTGTCCAAAAACAAAGTACCAGTATCAATCACAGTCTATTTTTTGAGGAAGAAGCGGAAATTCTTAATGCCTACTTCCCACCTCAGATTTACTGGTTACTAGCAAAGATCTCATGTATCCGTGATTCTGAGACACGACTAAAGTCATCTTCGAAATAGTCTTTGCCCCACGCTATAAAATCTTCCGGGGATGTCCTAATGGCCGAAAGCAGCCAGTCAGATCCATCGTTTTCATCGTTAGGAAAACTAACTGGGCCTCTCTTCCACTCAACATCATCAGCTTCCCTCCAAAGGCAGAAAGTCACATCCTTCTTTTCAAATACCTTGTCATCCAATACCTCCAGCAGCCTCAATGGGGCACCTTCGTATATGCCAGGCCAGATACCATATTCATCCTGTGCATGGGGACTCACTTCGGATTCATGGTCAAATCCCTTAATCAATATAGAATCCCCACAGAAAACGACTACCAAGTCATCACCGCCGCCGTTTTCATAGGTCGCTACTTGAACTCCCTCGGACCATTCCGGGTAGAATCGATAGGAGCGCAGATACTCCTTCTCACAAAGCTCCACGTCTAACTCAGCACAGGATTTAAGATGAGAAAATACTTGCTTATTCGATAATTGTTTCATTCGATAATTTCTTAATACTCAAAGATAAAGTGTCTGGCTTGCCATTAATGAATCGAAGCAATGGAGCTCCGACAGAATTCTGAACACTACCAAGATTAATCATTGTCACAACGAAAGTCCAATTCCAGCCAACGGCTAAAGCTCTGGCTCACGAGCTCCTTTAATTTGGGGTCCATGCTACCATGCCCCACAATAGATACTTCAGGATCATCTTCACCCAACTTGAGAATGAATGCCTCTCCACCACCATTGTTGCCAATATTCACATATCCTGGAGCATATTCTTTGATACCGTAGCACTCATTGCGCTCGACCAAGTCCTTTGCCAGATACAAATAAACTTTACCCTCCATTTCTTTGTTATGAAATAAAATAAACGCTCTATATGACTTTGGAAGTACACACTCCAAGTATTTCTCTATATCTTCTATCATACTAAACCCTGCTTAACACAACCTCTATCCTATGTTTTATACACATCATTAGGGTGCCTCAGAATGCCTACGAACACACTGCGATCATTCGCAAGGTCAGGGGGACTGTACAACCATCATTTTTGTTCCACCATCCACCGCCAAACGATAATCTACATCTCTAATCTCTATTAAACACCCCATTTTACCTATCGAGTGTATTACACGCTCCAGGTGTTTAGATTTATTACCGGTAAAATCCACTAATGGATAGAGCCTTACCTCATCAGATACTCGGCAAAGCTCAGCAACAGAATCAATATGGAACTGTGCGCTCAAGTGATCGCTGTACAGAAAAAGAAAATTTGAGCTTAATGAAAGTTCAAATTGCCTATCATTGAACGGAAGCAACGGTAGCTCACCAGTGATGTAGCGGCCTTCAGAACGCCCATCATTGTAGTCTCCCAGGAAGGTTTCCATTGCTGACAATTTCTGAACAAAATATTCCTCTTTCGACGCGAGAGGCCAAAAATTAAATTCCTTCCGGTCATCAGTGATTTGCCGCCTTAAATTTTGTTCAACAGCCTTTATTTTCGCTTCTATTTCATCTACAGGTAAACTGTACAAGGGATCAACAGACAGAACTTGGCCACCCATTTTTGATAGGTCGGCATTAAAGCAGGCTGGCCCATCACCTGCTCCCAATATTTTCTTTTGCAAATCTTTCTCGTCTAGTGCAAACATTCGCACATAATCGTTAAATGACCGTCCCCATGTAACCACACCGTTTAATTCAACTGCCATTGCTTCACCCTTTTAAAGTAAGTCGTAATGCGGGGCATTCCACGATTGGCCTCCCAAAGAGACCCGTCATCAAGGATCTGGATTTACTTTTCAGCCCCCGAGCCCTAACACAATACCAACAGATCAATAGCAATTGATATTGGATAGTACACTGCAACCAATTGCCTGCGGATCAAAAAAGGCGTTACTTACGCAAAACCTAGACGACTACTAAAGCTTCTTCGCTACAACTGAAAAAATGTGCCAGTGATGTGGAACACCTTTGGCCGATTCACCTGATATTTTATGCTCTGTCCATTTAACAACATCAAAATTGGTGAAAATTTTTCTCAGCTGATCCTCGGTAAACACCATTACATTGGGCCAAAAAGCTTGTCTGTCATACTTGGGGCCAGCCATTGTGTCATTAGGACCAAGAAAAGAACCACAAAAAACACCATTAGACGCAAGAGATTCACCAATACGGCTCCAAACGACTTTAAACTCGCTCTGTGGGCAAAAAAACAAGCTTGCATCTGCCAAAATCAAGGATGCGTACGGAAACACAAAACTGCTAAAACTATTCAGAGAAAGCAGGACTTTCTTATCATTCTTGAATCGCTTTCTACAGCGAAGTATGGATTCCTCTTCAATATCAAAACCATAGACGGTAAAATCGTTTTTGCGCAGAAAGGCAATATCTGAACCTGCACCACATCCACAATCAACAGCTATTCCATCGCCACCCAATAAGCTGACCGCATAATTAAGATCAGCTCGAACCTCAGGGCTGTCCCATATAAATCGGTGTAAAAACGAACAGAATAGACCTAAAATAGC
>NZ_JALBWM010000086.1 GCF_023895975.1 Microbulbifer okhotskensis | reverse complement strand
CGAGCGGTACAGTGACTATGGGGCTATAGCTGCATGAAACTGTCCGAAGTGTTGCCCAAAAGAAAAAGGCCAAAAACTCTTAACATTGGTAACTCCCCAGTCATATTATTTATAGTCAGATGAAAAAACTGCGGCATTATTATTCAAATGAATACGAATAAAAACCCAAGGGAGGTAATATTTAAACTAAATTTCCATTCTTACTTAGTGACATAAAAACAGTTAAAAATGTCACGCGAAGCCAAACCATGCTTTACCCTTCGAATTAATGCTCTTTTTACTCTCGCGCCTGGTAGTAAGCCTCTTCACTAATCTGGTGATAGGGCTTCACATCCCGCTCAAACTCCTGAAATGCGCGGTACACCCGAGCAAACTCGGGGTCTTTCTGTGCCGTCTCACGCATAATTTCCGTGCTAATTTTTTTCAGGTGAGACAGTACATCATCTGGTAGCCGCTCCACCTTGACACCGTGCTCTTCCACCAGTTCTTTAAGCGCGCGGTTATTGCGGGCGGTGTACTCATCCAGCATATCCTGATTGGCTTCGCGAGCAGCAGCACGAACGATTTCCCGCAAATCTTCGGGCAGTTTCTCGAACGCCGTTTGATTGATAATAAACTCCAGGATAGAGCCAGGCTCATGCCAGCCAGGGTAATAGTAATACTCGGCAACCTGGTAAAAACCGAAAGCCAGATCGTTATAGGGGCCCACCCACTCGGTCGCATCGATCACGCCTGTCTGCAGTGCGGTGTAGAGTTCACCTCCGGGAATTGTGACCGCAGTGCCGCCAGCGCGATTCAAGACTTCACCGCCCAAGCCCGGAATACGCATCTTCAGGCCCTGCAGGTCCTCAACCGAGTTGATCGGTTTGTTAAACCAACCGGCCATTTGTACACCGGTAGAGCCCCCAGCCAGAGGTATCAGGTTGAAGGGTTCGTAAACCTCTTCCCAAAGTTCCAGGCCTCCACCGTAATGCAGCCAACCATTCATTTCCTGGGCATTCAGCCCAAAAGGCACCGCGGTAAAAAACTGGGCCGCAGGCACTTTGCCCTTCCAGTAATAGGCAGCTCCATGGCCCATCTGCGCCGCGCCCTCTGACACAGCGCTAAAAACTCCCAAAGCCGGCACCAGTTCACCCGCGCCGTACACCTTTATCCGCAGCCGCCCCGCTGACATAGCCTCCACTTTCTTGGCGAAACGCTCGGGCGCACTACCGAGACCGGGGAAGTTCTTCGGCCAGGTAGTCACCAGTTTCCATTCGAACAGCTCTGTGTTGCCTTCGCCAGAAAAATTTTGCGTAGGCCCCGTTGCCGCGCGCGAGGTGACCAGGGCGGCAAAGGTAATGACAAGCAGGGCCAACAGACCGAGGATAATGACGGGGTACCAATTTATTTTTTTCATCACTGCGAATTATCGTTGTTTTTTATTGTACGAATTATCAATGGGCCCCAAGGGCGGATGTTCGTGACCCACGGTAGCAAAGCCACTATTCAGTAATACCTGGGTATTCAAAGTGGATTCCGGCTTGCGCCGGAATGACTCACCGCTATTAACTTTCGACTTCTCTCGCTTGCACTGAAATAAGGCGCTTAAAGAGGCTCCAACTTGGCCATTGCAAGTACCAACCTCTTATCACCGACATCGTCGAAATTAACCAGCACCCGCATTCGCGGACCCGTTCCCTCGAACTCGATTACAGTACCTTCACCAAACCGGGCGTGCTCCACACGCCCCCCCAACGCCAGCGTCGGAAGGTCGTCAAAATCCGGGGCTGGATCTGAGAACTTACCCACCTTGCCGTAATTCGCTTGGTAGAGAGGTCGGGAGATTTCAGTCTTTAAACGCACCTCATGGACCATGTTCGCGGGGATCTCTGCAATAAAGCGGGAGGGACTGTTATAAGTCTCACTGCCAAACAGGCGGCGGTTTTCTGCATAGGTCATATACAGCTTGCGCATAGCGCGAGTGATACCCACATAGCAGAGGCGACGCTCTTCCTCTATACGTCCCGGTTCCTGCGCCGACATTTTGTGCGGGAACAAGTTTTCCTCCACACCGGCCATAAACACCAGGGGGAACTCCAGACCCTTGGCGGAGTGAAGAGTCATCAGTTGTACCGCATCTTCAAACTCATCCGCCTGGCCTTCGCCAGCATCCAGCGCGGCGCTGTCGAGGAACTGGTTGAGCAGTGGGATCTCCTCTTCATCCTCTTCGCCCTTGGGCATATCCACGCCAGAAAAGGCGCGACAGGCACTGACCAGTTCTTTGAGATTTTCCACCCGAGTCTGGCCCTTCTCACCTTTTTCCTTACCGTGGAATTCCAGCAGGCCACTGGTCTCAATCACATCCTCAGCAATAGCCTCCAGCGCTTCATCCTCGGCATTCGCCGCCAACTGGTTAATCAGATCCAAAAAAATCTGCAGGGCATTGCCGGCACGGGCGGCGAGTACTCGCTGTTGCAACATCAACTTGGCCGCCTGCCACAGGGAGCAACCTTGCTCTCGGGCGTATGAACGCACCATTTCTACGGTGCGCGCACCAATACCGCGGGTGGGAGTATTCACCACCCGCTCAAAGGCGGTGTCGTCGTCACGATTACTAATCAAGCGCAGATATGAAAGGGCGTTCTTGATTTCCAGGCGATCGTAGAAACGCTGGCCGCCGTAGATACGATAGGGCACCTGCTCGCGCAACAGGCCTTCTTCGAGCACCCGGGACTGGGCATTAGAGCGGTAAAGAATGGCAATGCTGTCGCGGCGGTTGCCGTCGCGCACCCAGTCATTAATACGCTCGACGATAAAGCGCGCCTCATCCTGCTCGTTGTAGGCGGCATAGACGGCGATGGGCTCACCTTCTTCGCCCTTGGTCCACAATTCCTTACCCAGGCGGCCGCTATTGTTGGCGATCACCGCGTTGGCGGCGTTCAGAATAGTGGAAGTGGAGCGATAATTTTGCTCCAGGCGTACCGTCTGCACTTCGCGCAGGTCGGCGGAGAAATGCTGGATGTTCTCGATCTTGGCACCGCGCCAGCCATAAATGGACTGGTCATCATCGCCTACCGCGCTGATATGGCACTGCTCACCGGCGAGCAGGCGCAGCCAAGCGTATTGAATCGTATTGGTGTCCTGGAATTCATCCACCAGGATAAAGGGAAAGCGCCGGCGATAGTGGGCCAGTATGCTGTCATTGTTGAGCCAGAGCTCGTGGGCTCGCAGCAACAGCTCACCGAAATCTACCAAACCTCCTCGCTGGCAGGCCTCTTCATAGGCAAAGTAGATACGCACCATGGTCTGAAGCCAGGGGTCCGCACCGGCATTGATATATTGGGGCCTCAGTCCTTCGTCTTTCTGTGCGCCGATCCACCACTGGGTCTCCCGCGGCGACCATTTTTTGTCATCCAGCCCCAGATCTGCCTGTACCCGCTTAATCAGGCGCAGTTGGTCATCGGAATCCAGAATCTGGAAGTTCTGCGGAAGCTTGGCCTCCTGCCAGTGGGCCTTAAGCAGTCGATGGGCCAGGCCGTGGAAGGTGCCCACCCACATGCCGAAGGTATTCACCCCCAGCAGCTCCTCGATACGCGCGCGCATTTCGCGGGCCGCTTTGTTGGTAAAGGTCACTGCCATAATGGAGTAGGGCGAGGCACCCTCCACCTGCATCAACCAGGCGATGCGATGTACCAGTACACGGGTCTTGCCCGAACCGGCACCGGCCAGAACCAATTGATTGCCTGGCGCGGCGGCTACCGCTTCGCGCTGGGCGTCGTTGAGGGGGTCTAGAATCTGAGATACGTCCATGGCAAAGATTGTACCAGAGCTGCTACACAAGACCTGTGTAAATAAACAGGATTTTGCTCCGGCAGACAATGCAAAGCTGCTCGCCAGCAGAAGGCGCAACGGCTAAACTGCGCCAATTGGCATAGAGAAGGAAGTCCTGTGAAACCGGCGGAAGTTACGCAAAGAATCAGTGAACAGCTGTCATCCATGCGCAAATCGGAGCGTAAGGTGGCGGAGTATATTCTCGCCAACCCCGACGAAATCATTCATATGCGAATCGTCGACCTGGCTACAGAAGCTCAGGTGAGCGAACCCACTGTAGTGCGCTTCTGCCGCGCCGTGGGGTGTTCCGGCTTCCAGGAGTTCAAGCTGAACCTGGCGCAGCAGCTAGCCTCAAGCCCCAGTTTCGGCCAGATTGCCGTCACTGAAACGGATACCATCGCCGAGTACAAACGCAAAGTATTTGATTCCACCGTGGATACCTTACTCAAGGTGCGCGATAGGATTGATGACCGCGCACTGGAAGCCGCAGTGACCGCCATGGCTGCCTCCAAGCGCGTCGAATTCTTTGGTTTTGGCGCCTCCGGTGCTGTAGCCGCCGATGCCCAGCACAAGTTTTTTCGCCTGCAACTGGCCACTGCTGCGCATTCCGATCATCACATCCAAAATATGTCCGCCATGTCCATGGGACCCGGCGATGTAGTCGTCGCAATATCCCAAAGTGGTCGAACCAAGGCACTGTTGCGCTCTATGGGGATGGCGAAAGATCAGGGCGCACTGGTAGTCGGCCTCGCACCCAGTGGTTCTTCGGTAATACGCCAAGCCAGTATTCCGCTGGAGGTGGATGTAGAAGAGGATATTGAAATTTACACACCTCTTTCCTCACGCATTGCCCATCTGGTGGTGATTGATGTTTTGGCCATTGGTGTGGCACAGCGCAAAGGCCCCCAGTTACAGGAGCACCTGTTAAAACTGAAACAGGGCTTGTACACCTTGCGGGAAGACAAACACTAAACGTCCCCATATTTGCCGTGGGCACTGGATAATGTGCCCGCCCATCTCTACCATAGCTATTTCCTGACAATTCCGGCTTTTATCGGGAAGATCCCTCCAGGCTGTACCAGAGCAATTACATGACATCCACCGCTTCAACCACGGAAGAGAAAGCACCGCGCTGGCTGGTGGTATGGCTTGCTGCTCTGGTTTCCCTGACCCCCTTTTCTATCGACAGCTATCTGCCGGCAATCCCCGCCATGGCCACAGCGCTGGATACGGAAGTGGAACGGGTGCAGTATTCGGTGTCCAGTTTCCTGTTGGGCTTTGCACTCGGGCAACTATTTGGTGGCCCATTATCAGATCGATGGGGGCGACGCCTGGTGGGTACCATTGGGCTCAGTATCTATATCGTCAGTTCCCTGCTGGTGCTGTTCAGTGATCATGTGGATCAGCTGATCATTCTGCGCTTTTGCCAGGCAATTGGCGGTGGTTTTGCCACTGTGATTTGTGCTGCCATCGTGCGCGATCTACACAGCGGTCGCGAGGCAGCCAAAATTATTTCTATGATCAGTACCATTATGCTGATCGCACCACTCATCGCACCGGTTATTGGCTCTGTGTTGTTGGCAGTTGGCGGCTGGCAGAGCATTTTTGTATTTTTGCTGCTGTACGCGCTTGCCATGCTGGTACTGGTAAAGATGTTACTGCCTGAGACAGTGCCCCGCTTTACCCGGGCACGCCGCCAGCTGATGCCGCTGTCATCTCTTGTCGCCAGTTATGGTCAGGTCCTGCGCAACCCGCGAGCTATCGGCTTTTTAATCGCCCAAGCTTGTGTCAGTGGTTCGATGTTTATTTACATCACCACGGCTCCCTTTGTGTTTATGGATTATTTCGGCGTGACCTCGAGCCAGTTTCCATTATTTTTTGGCGCTTGTGTCCTCGGCCTCATTTGTATGGTGCAAGTAAATATTCGACTGCTCAATTTGTTTGAACCGCGCAATATATTACTCGCCGGTATCCTGCTACAGCTGCTAGGTTGCGGACTTTTGGTGTTGGGCACCATGACAGGGGTCAAGGAACTGACCCTATGGATGATTCCTCTGGTACTGGTAATAAGTAGCATTGGGATTACCGGGCCCAATGCCGCAGCCTGCTATTTAGAGTTTTTCCCAAAGATCAGCGGCAGTGCCAACGCACTTTATGGTGCCACCATATTTATTACCGGCGGTGTATTGGGTGGACTTGTAAGCAGCTTGCACACGGGAACCCTAACCCCTATCGCAGCTTCAATGTTTGGCTGTGCGCTTGTCGCTCTACTTTCCGCGGTATTCCTGGCCAGAGTTCGCACGCCGATCGATTCGGATATCCCAGCCACACGGCGCTTTACTCCGCGCTAGCACTGAACTTTTAACCGGGCTCTATGCCTTCTTTTTGTAGGGCATTCTGCACTGCAGGTCTTTCCTCCATACGCTGTTGGAAAGCCTGCAGTAGTGGCCAGTGAGACATATCGAACTGTTGTATTTTTAACCAGCGCGACAATACATACAGATAGGCGTCGGCAATGCAGAAGCTCGCCCCCATCAAGTAGCCCTTACCCAGATGCCTCTCAATGTAGTCGAACCAATGTACCAAGCGCTCCCTGGAATACTCTTTTTCTTTATCCGTTCCATTCCAGAAAAGTGGCCTGAATAATATGTGCACTTCGGCACTGAGAAAATTCAGCCATTCCAGCATTCGGTAGTAAGCAAGGGTTCCAACTGGCGGAGCCAACTGTGCGTCGGGCTTCTGCTCAGCCAGGAACTGGATAATCGCTGGCCCCTCAGTAAGCACTTCGCCCCCCTCAAGCTGCAAGGTGGGCACATAGCCTTTTGGATTGATTTTGTGGAAATCATCGCCGTTATCCAACTCGTGGCTTTTCAGGTTGACCTTATGCAAATCGAGATCAATTCCCGCTTCACAGGCAACTATATGGGGCGACAGAGAACAAGCACCCGATGCATAAAAGAGCTTCATAACGATCCTCAGGGGAGATTATGCCGTTCTCAGCAGTATAGGTCCGAGTTCCTGCTCGCCAACCTTCATCCCGTGGATCTTTAGCTACCCCTGAATCACTACGGTAATTTTCCATTGCACATGGAGGCCAGTTATTTGTCACGAATCCAGTGATCCAAGCTAAAGCGGCCGGCGCCGGCACAAGCCAGTATCAAAAAACCACCGGCAATGGTGATATTTTTCATAAAACTGGTCATTTCCACAGCGTCGCCAGGCGACAGATGTACCAATCCGGCAGCGGCAAAGCAGAATAGAAAAAGAATAAAGGCAGCGATGCGTGTGAAGAGCCCAAGTAGAACTGCCAGTCCGCCCACCAGTTCAACCACAATGACCAATGGCAGTACTAATCCTGGGATGCCCATGGAAACTAAAAAGGCCTCCGTCATTTCATAGCCGCCAATCTTGTTCCAACCGGCAAAAATAAACAGTAGCGACATCAGTACTCTACCGATCAATTTTGAGGTATCGCATAACATAGGGTGTTTCACTACCACTTCCTCGCTCTATATCGCGCACCTGTGGGTATAGCGATTTCAATTAGTGTAGACACTGTCGCAAGAACCTCTTGTGTAGGACTGCGGAGCACTTCGCTTAGTAGCGCTATTTTGGCGCGCTAGTTACTTATCTGTCACGAGTACAAAGATAAATCGCGCCATTTACGGCAAAGAAATTATAGAGATAGCTGTTAAGGGGATAAGTGATCTGCTAACTGATCCAAAAGTGGTAGTGGAAGTCCATTTGAACGCAAAAATGAAAAATGCAGTTGTACGGCGCTCGCGAGCCGTTACAATTGCGCGCCCATAATGAGGGAGTCGGCCGCCGGTGCCCATGCGGCCCACCCCGGTGTAATCCTGTCTTGTATTCGTTCCAAGGGAAATCGAGCAACCTCTGCACGGCTACAATAACGGCACACTCACCACCGTATAAATTGCCGGAGGGGAACTCCCCGCCACGGTATTAAACCACCCAAGATTATTTCAGCGCTGGAGTCCACACACGGCATGGAAGTTTATTACACCTTTTGTTTTCTTGCCGCTGTGTCAGTTTTTCTGGGCTTCCTCAATCAATATGTACTGCGCGCTCAGACTACTATCGCTATCACAGCCGGTGCTCTCGCGTTGTCATTACTGGTCACAGCCCTAGGTAAATTGGGGGTCGTGGAGTTGCGCACCTGGGCGGACCAATTGCTACCACTACTCAATCTAGAGGATATTCTGCTCAAAGGTATGCTGGGATTTCTGCTATTTGCCGGCAGTTTACATATCGACTTATTGGAATTGCGCAACCAAAAACTGGAGATCGGTCTCCTCGCCATTGTCGGTACACTGATCTCCACTTTTGTGGTCGGCGCACTGCTCTATTGGTTCCTGTTACTAATCAATATGCCGGTGGCCTTTGTTTACTGCCTGTTATTTGGCGCGCTGATCTCTCCCACCGATCCCATTGCCGTACTGGCCATTATGAAAAACCTGAAAGCGCCAGAGCAGGTTTCTATCCAGGTAGAGGGTGAATCACTCTTTAACGACGGCTTTGGTATCGTCGTTTTTGCAGTCATTTACGCGATCGCTTTTGAAGGCGGCCAGCCCACGGTACCGGCTGTAGCTGAACTGTTCGCGGTGGAGGCTTTGGGTGGGGTGCTACTCGGACTGGTGATCGGTGGTGTTTTCCATTGGGCCATCTGTTGTACCAATGACCACAGCTTGGAATTAATGCTGACCATGGTCATCCCCACCGCCGGCTTCTCTCTGGCCAATGTGCTCGGCGTATCCGGGGCCCTGGCGATGGTTGTGAGCGGTATCATTATTGGTAATTTTACACGCGAACGCGGTTTCTCCCGAGTCAGCCAACACGAGCTAGATAATTTCTGGAGTATCACCGAAGACTTTCTCAATGGGTTGCT
Organism: Microbulbifer okhotskensis; assembly: GCF_023895975.1. Lineage (GTDB taxonomy): Bacteria > Pseudomonadota > Gammaproteobacteria > Pseudomonadales > Cellvibrionaceae > Microbulbifer > Microbulbifer okhotskensis. The sequence continues at coordinate 9,458 of NZ_JALBWM010000086.1, read as the reverse complement.
ATTCCTGTTGGTAGGCTTGTTCCTGATCACCATCGATCTGCGCCCCTCGGATTACCTGCTCATGGCCGTGGGGATTGTTATCGTCCTGGTTGCCAGGGTTCTGGCTGTCAGCATCCCATTCCTGTATTTAAAAAGCCGTCGCAAATATCACCCCTATACCAACAGAATATTGATTTGGGGAGGTTTGAAAGGCGGACTGGCGCTGGCCTTGGCCATGTCTATCCCCGCCGGCAGTGCCTTCGTACAAGGGCAGGACCTTCGCTACCTGTGGGTTGTGATGACCTATGGCGTGGTACTATTTTCTATCGTCGTTCAGGGCTCTACCATAGCGCCATTAATACAACGCAGCCGGAACATCTCTGAACCCGAGCGCGACAAACCTCAACGACAAATAGCCAAATAGCCAAATAGCCAAATAGCGGTAACGAATCAATGGAACACTCCAGCTTCCTTATTGAGGCGGTAATTTTTATGGCCGCCGCAGTCATTGCGGTCCCCATCGCCACCCGCCTCGGCCTGGGCTCTGTCCTCGGCTACCTTCTCGCCGGTGTCGCCATAGGTCCCAGCGCCCTGGGACTGGTTGGCGATGCCAGCGACGAAATGCATGTGGCGGAGTTTGGTGTCGCGCTGATGCTGTTTCTTATCGGCTTAGAGCTACAGCCGAAAAAGCTCTGGAAAATGCGCGGTGCCATCCTCGGTACCGGCAGTGCCCAGCTGCTTTTTACCGCAGCGGCCATAGCGGGATTAGTAATCGCCGTTTCAGGGATAGAATGGCGTTCTTCGGTCGCCATAGGCCTGATACTCGCGCTCTCCTCTACCGCAATCGTATTGCAGTCTCTGAGTGAGAAAGGTCTCCTCAAAAGCCAGGGAGGACGCGGCGCTTTTGCTGTATTACTTTTTCAGGATATCGCTGTAATCCCCATCCTCGCCTTGCTGCCCCTGCTCGCAGGGACTCAAGCCAGTCCCCATGAAAGCGGTTTGAGCGGGTGGTATTACGCTGCGGCAGTGATCGGTACTATGTTGGTCTTTGCCATCGCCGGACGCTACGTACTCGGCCCTCTATTGCGTTTGATGGCAGGCAGCCAAGTACGCGAAATGTTTACTGTCAGCGCGCTGTTGATCGTATTTGCTGCCGCTGCTGTGATGACTTGGTTGGACCTGTCTCCTGCACTGGGCACCTTCCTCGCCGGAGTTTTATTGGCGGAAAGTGAGTTCCGGCATGAACTGGAAGCGGATATACAGCCCTTCAAAGGCTTGCTACTGGGACTGTTCTTTATCGCCGTGGGCGCCAGCCTGAACTTCGCCTTGATCGCCGATAATCCACTGTTGTTGATCGGCTTGGCCCTGGCATTGGTGCTGGTGAAATTTATCGTACTTTTTGCCCTGGCACGTGTCCTGCGCATGTCGAAGGGGGAAGATTGGCTATTTGCTCTATCGTTGGCTCAGGCGGGAGAGTTCGGCTTTGTGCTGGTCTCTTTTTCTACACAGCTACAGGTACTGGATACCGATCTCAGTAACTTATTGGTGGCACAAATTGCGCTAACAATGGCTCTCACTCCTGTGCTGCTGCTGATCTATGAGCAGTTTATCCAACCGCGCTTTGTGGTGGGGCCCGAGAGCCCGGCCAATCTGGATACCTCCCCCCCAGTCGATACCGGTTCACCAGTGATCATTATCGGTTACGGGCGCTTTGGCCAAATCACCGGTCGCATGCTGAATGCCTGTGGTTTCAATACCACATTACTGGAACGCAATGCTGAACAGCTCGATCTGGTGCGCCGCTACGGTATCAAAGCCTACTATGGCGATGCCTCGCGGGAAGACCTGTTGCGCGCCGCCGGGGCGAACAATGCCCGCCTGGTTATCCTGACCCTGAGTGACCAAGCCGCTTCCCTGGAAATCATCGCCCAGTTACAGAAGCACTTCCCCGAAATAACCATCCTCGCCCGTGCGCGCAACCGTATGCATCAATATGCTCTGATGGAGGCTGGGGTACGTTATATCTTCCGCGAGACGGTGGCCTCGGCGATTACCATTGGTGAGAAAGCTCTGGAGCTTTTAGGACTCAGCCCGCTACAGGCGCGGCGTGCCGCACTCAAATTCAAACAGCACGATCAGCGTATGCTCGAAGCACTTTTCCCCTATTGGCGTGATGAATCCCAACATATCGCCCAGACTCGGATCTATCGCGAGCAACTGCTGCAGGCGCTGCAGGAAGACCGTCGCGATAAAGACCTACATTTGGATCACTACTGGGAAGAAGCCAGACCGCAAATAGAAAAGCAATAAGAGCGAATGGTTTCAGCATATAAATATGGACTAATTGTGATCGGGGCTGTCATTGACCACGACAATAGCAGCTCTGCCTGAGCTCAGGGTTTCACTGATATGCCCCTCTCCCTGTAAATCCTTGGCGAGCAGGATATCACCGGGTCCAAAGGTATGTTGCTCACCTGAACGAATGGTAATTTTTAAGCTGCCTTCAAGATAGATAATAAATTGTGCCTGTGGAGCACAATGCCAGTCAAAGCACTGACCTTTTGCAAATTCGCGGAAAAACAATTGTTTAACGGGGTAGGGCGCTGAATAATTACCCAACTTCTGCTCTAGTGCAGTTTCTATACTCCCTTGTCTGAAAGTAGATATCCCATTGACAGAGTAAAGCTCTATATATTTCATATGACGACTATTTCCACTTGTACTTTGCTTTAATCTTCTATCCCACGTGTAAGAAATATTGATACACGCCTAGATTTTACAGATAGGTGAAATATCAGTTGATTTTATTCCTTGGCGATTAAACTGGCCTCAACCAAATCCACTTCCAGAACCAACTTTCGATGTAATTCATCATCAATTTTTCTATGAATGCGTAAATCCAACAGCTGCTCTCGCTCAGCAGTGAGAGCAGCTAGATGATAATGGCGCTCAACTCTAGAGCGCATCCAAATAATATCTTCATTTTCATCGTCATCCAGGGACATACGTCGCTTGTATATCGCCAATAGATGGTCCACTGCCTCGAAATCAAGATCTCGGTCTTTTTCATATCGATCAATTTTATGGCGCATATAGACCAGTTGAGAAACCGCCGCTTTTGCTGCGGATAATCGCGCTCCCTTTTCATCACCGATAGCTGCAAAATTCGGAGCTTCAGGCAAATGTCGCAATAATACCGGTAGAACAAAACTGGCAAGTAAAAGCGATAGCAAAATAACCCCCATCGCAAAAATAAGGGCCAGATCACGGCCTGGCAGCGGTGTACCGTTAGACATGAATAAAGGGAGAGAAAAGGCCCCCGCCAACGTGATGGCCCCTCTCACGCCTGCAATGGTCAAGACACTGACTAATATAAAATGCACGCCAAAAGAATCTACTTTTTGTCCAAACCGTGAAAGATATAGTGACACCCAAACCCATACAAAACGTAAAAGAAACAATACAAAAAATATTGCCAGAACGTACCATATTATCATCCAGTCACCAGTATGCCGTGCGCCGGAAAAATCTATCTCAGTAATACGTATTAATTGCTCCCCCAATAAAACAAAAATAATTCCATCCAATATGGTTTGCACTGTTTTCCATACCGCGCGTCGGTCCATGCGGGTTGTAGACATCTCTGAGCCATGTAAACTGGTGTAGTGTGTGGCTATACCCGCACTGGCAGCGGCAAGAATACCCGAAACCTGTAGACCATTAGCGGCGATATAGGCTGCAAAAGGCACCAATAGACTTACCAGTACCTGTACAGAAGGATCCTCTCCTCCAATCCGCACAAGCCAACGCAAAATGTAACCACAGATAAATGCAACCCCAGCTCCAATCACTATTCCGCCCAAGGCAACCCAAAAGAATCCGACCAACGCATGAGGTAACGAAAAAACACCGGTCAGCGCCGCTATGACCGCAAAACGAAAAATATCCAGACCCGATGCGTCATTAAATAGGGATTCCCCGGCAAGGATATGCTCCAAGCGCGGTGGCATCGATGTGCTGCCATGTACCACTGACACCGCCACTGGATCTGTCGGCGCAAGAATTGCCGCTACGGCAAAAGCGACCGCCACAGGCATCACCGGTACCAACCATGAGATGAAAAACCCCACACCCACAACGGTAAATACTACCAGCCCGACTGCAAGGGTGGCGATAACGCCGATATCTCTGAACATGGCGCCCTTGGGAATACGCCATCCCGTTACAAATAAAAGCGGGGGTACAAAAAGCAGAAAAAAAACTTCAGGCTCGAGGGGTATTCTCAGGCCAAATAAACTGCCGAGTAATACGCCGGCAACAATTTGTATCAGCGGAAGAGGAATCGGCAATGGCAGCAGGCGCGCAACTACCAGGGTGATGGCCACCACCAATAACAGCACCAACGCAATAACGAGATAGTGCATTACTCGCTTAAATTTCCTATTTCAATCAAATCGGCGTAAGCCTCTACTAATATAAATAGAGGCTTTCACCCAATATCAGAATGCTTAAGCGAGTATAGAGAACACAAGCCCTAATCGTTGTGACAAAAACCAGCGCCACACTAATCAAACATATCAGGCTGTTCGTTACTGATAACACTGTAGAGAGGCTGAAAACTAAATATCCCCGCTAATTCTGTGCCTACTACCGCTCGGGTTCGAGTCGCCACTTGAGGATCGATTAATATCGGAGTTCCCGCAGCCTCTGCCATAAGCTGTGCCTGGCAACTTCTCTCCATTGTGATATACCACCAGGCAGCCTCATCGACGGATTTCCCCACTGTAAGTAATCCGTGATTCTGGAGTATCAGCGCTTTATAGTCACCGAGCGCCTTAGCCAGGGCTTTGCCTTCCCCCATTTCCAGCACCACACCTGAGAAAGTATCAAGCAGGCCGTGGTCCTGATAAAAGGCACACGCATCCTGGGTTATCGGATCCAGAAAACGCCCAAGAGAGGACCAACTTTTCCCGAATACGGAATGCGCATGGGCTGCAGCGATCACATCCGGGCGGGTTTTGTGGATGTGTGAATGGATGGTAAATGCAGCGCCATTAAGGTAGCCATCGCCCTCGACAACCTCACCCTGATGATTCACCAGTAGCAGTTGCGACATCCTCATCTGCTTAAAGGAAACCCCCATCGGGTTTACCCAAAAGTGATCCTCAAGTTCTGGGTCACGCACGGTGATATGACCGGCGACACCTTCGTCAAATCCATATTTTCCAAACAAACGAAATGCTGCTGTGAGTTTGCGTTTTCGCTCATCGCGTACTTGTTCTGGCGGCAGAGTTGGCTCACCAAATAACATGTTGATGTCGCCGTTCAATACGGCAGCATCAATGTCTGTCTTTTTTCTATTTTTTTCTGCTGTGGTCATCAAGCGGCCCTCTCATCATTAGGAAATGCCGAGGACTGGTTATAGCACGACTTTTATTTATTGCGCGAGTGCTAATGCAGGAGATTAAATGGAAGGTTTAACGTAAAATAAACCGACAAAGTCGGTGACTTTTGTGTCTTTTTATTCCTTTAACGAAGCAATAGCTAGTTAAGAACAATTTTTACTATTCACCTCAAAATATGTAGAAATCTTTCTATTTTGAATATCGACTGGCAACAGACTATTTATTGAAAGTCCCGAGTACCCGTATTTGATAGTTAACGTCAGCTACCAGACATTGGTGGCTGTTAAAACCCATACGGATTACTCAAAGTGCTCTAGAACAATTTCCCCCCTGGCAGTTTATGACTCGACTCTCTGGTGCGCCTTACGTAAATTATCGGCATTAATTTTTCCAAAGTACTCCCCCATTGTTGTACGGATTCGCCCCTGATCAATCATTGTCGCCAGATCGCTCAAAAGCGTAGGTTGAACCAGCATATCTTCAGTTGTAAAGAGGGAACGGGTGAACATAAATTCCCAATGCAGTGAAATACTCTTTTTGCTTCAGCTTCGTAATATCCAAGGAGGCTGGGCCATCAATCAGGCCAAACTTTCCCTGAGGCTTGATACTTTTAATAAATTCCGCCAAATGATCTTCACTATTGGTCAGGCTAACGACATAGTCGACTCCATCAATACCCGCGCTATGTAATTGCTCACTGGGGGATTGACGGTGATTGATCACAGGGTGGCTACCCAGCTCTTCGAGCCAGGCCGTCGTTTCATCCCTGGAAGCAGTGCCAATCACGATGAGGTTAGTCAGGCGACGGGCCAACTGAACCATAATCGATCCAACACCTCCCGAAGCACCGATGATAAGGATCGATTTGTTGTTCGCCGCTTTGCCAACCTCCACCTGCAAACGGCAAAATGGGAGACTTCCGGGCTACCGCTTTAACTAAGCCAATAGCATCCCAGCCGAGTTCTTTCACTGCCCCTCATCGGCACTGACACAAGCTCTGATTTTGGTATCCACAGGGTTTACTGATACTGCTTGTACTTCGACCAACAAATCCTGAGCGGACACCTGGGGAACCGGCAAGGTTATATCCTGGAGCGCTCTTTGATCGATTGCGGGTAAAGACTGTTGATAACCTACAGCTTTCATTATGGATTTGACCCTTTTCGAATAGGAGTCACTGAGATGAGGACACCTTATAAATGATTATCCACAGGAAAAACCACTTCATTGAAGAAGGTGTTTCAATTATTTTTTTCTAGCCCAGACTGTATTGACAACCCCAGTAAAGTTATCCACAAGTCTGTTTTATGCCAAGGGGGGAGCTTTAGTTGTGGAAAACTCATTGAGAAACTCGTCAATCAGTGTGTTAAGTTTGGCGGGAGCTTCCAAAAACAAGAAGTGACTGCCACCTTCTTCCGCTTCAAAGACCTCCAGCCGGGAACCGTTAATCTGCCGATGAATCCACTGCTGGCATTCCAGCGGATGTGGGCTAGCGCGGCCGAAAACTAGTAATGTGGGCTTTTTGATTGTGGGAATAAAGTCTCGCCAATCCTGAGTCACGTTATCCACAAACAGTTTTGCAGCCCAAAGTCGCGGACACTGCAAGTTAACAGCCACCAGTTCTTCCCGTTGAGGTGCACTCATGGCGGGAGTCACCATAGACAGCAGAATCTCCCTGGTCGCATCTGTCCCCTTAGGCCCCACGAGGTTATCCACAAAACGGTAAAGCGCATCTGGAGTGAAGATGCCACCAGCGGCCAGACGCTCCGTTTCAGGCCAACTCGGGTCCGCCAATAGACAAGCGGGTTCATCGATAAAAATCAGCTTGTCCACATTTCTTCCGCCAAACATTTCCAGGTAACTCCAGATCACCGAGCACCCGGCCGAGTGACCAAGTAAGTGGATTCGGCCTGGCTGTAAATTGGTGACGAGTTCCTGTAGATCTTTGGCAAGGCGGGAGAGGCGGTGACCGTGACTGGGCTTATCGGACTGGCCGTGCCCACGCATATCCAGTGCTATCACACGAAAGTGTCCGCTGAGACCTGAGAGCTGGTACTTAAACAGCACCGCTCCCTGAGACCAGCCGTGTAACATCAGCAGGATGGGGCCGCGGCCTACCTCCAAATAGCGCAGGGTAACGCCATCGGAAGTAGTGAAATCACGCAGTTTTAATTGTTTGCACATTGTAAGTTAACAATAATGTTTCATACTTTCACCAAACTAACTTATTGATTTTACTAGGGTATGTATTCCGTGAAAAAGTTAAAGAATCATACTTTTCACTTAAGATATGTTTGTTCATCTTAAAAACCTGACAATAAAGTATCATACTTTTTAAATTTAGAATTTTCTTGATGTACATATCCTGATCCAACTCCCATAGATTGCAGGAGCTCCTCGCCAGTTTAATCCATTCTCAACTGCACACCGGGTTGCACTAGTGAATTGTGACTACACGTTTCCCCATTGGACGGAATACAGGCACTGATAACTCTGAATTGTATCTTAGTATGCTCATACGCCATCTGAGTCATAGAGTGAGCTTCTATGACTCACTTAAAGGGTGTTTTATGAGTCATAAATACAACAAGTATTCATCATTAGTATGCCTATACAAGTCATCCAGGATCGGGACATCAGACAAGCCTTCGGTAAACGACTCAAGGAACTGACCAGTCTCTGGATATCCGCTACTCCCACCTCAACAAGTACGAGAGCAGTATGCATGCACCGCCGCTGGAGAAGCTGATTCAGCTGGCGGACATTTTTGAAGTGTCACTGGACTATCTGGTGATGGGCCAGCCAATGGAGGAAAGTCCCATCTGCAATGAAGTGCTATTTAAGCGCTTCAAGCTGCTGGAGACTTTTGATGATCAAGACAAGGACACAGTGATTCGGGTGATCGATGCGATTATCGCTCAGCGTCAGGTGGAACATGCTATGCGGCCATTGGAGCGCTAACTATTAATCGTTAGCGCTCTAGGTTTTTTATTTAGCAGGAATTTGGGATTGGCTCCGTACTAACTGGCCTTCTTTTTCCCTAAACTCCCTCCTTTACCCATAGACTCGATCAGCAAAATTCCAAATGCGCCTGAGAGGACAGGAACTAAGATCCCAGCTAAAAGCAAAAAAATTCCAGGCACTTTTTGCCCAACCTTTAAGCATTGAATTCCTTTTACAAATGGATATAGGAAGAATCCAATTAGCAACAAATAAAATAAATAGGTTGGAATCTCAAACAAAATCCCGCCCGCAATTTTCTCAAGATTAAATAGATATAGCAAAGGATATAACAGGCCTACTCCCACAAACGCATACAACAAATGCACCCACCTATTAACCATTACTGCCCCCCTGTTAATTCGTAAAACTTATCCACATCAAAGGTATATTTCATTCCAAAAAACTTGCCTGCACTTAACTCTATTTTTTGGCCATCAAACCCGGCACCCACACCAATCTCAAATTTAGGTGAGCTAGAATCAGTAAAAGAACGATTATTGTATCCAGGCCCCCATCGATACCCTGCCTCTGCTTCACCAAGCCCTGCATCAATAACACCCGGTATTGTCAAAACTGCTCCTGCCTCTACTTTGACATCATAGCCTTGCAAATCTAAATTCCCCGATATTGTTGAACCTGCGCTTGCTCCAGTTTTCGCTGTAAATTGGATGCTACCAGGAACTTTAACAGACACATGAGGCTGCACACCAAAGCTGCCACGTAGAGTAGAGGCTTCGAAAAATGCACTAACTCGTGAGAATGCATTACGAAGGAAATTCCCCTTTTGTGCAACAGCTATTTGCTCATTTCTGATCCCATCTTCTGAAGAACCAGCTATAGACGATTTACAAATAGTACCAAAATCTAGACAGCCATTTATATATTCATCATCTTCATTTTCTTCACTCAACTTTCTACCGACCGCTGCCCGAGCAGCTCCGTAACTCCCGCCGGATAGTACACCAAGTAAGCTACCAGCATTTTGAGTGAAAGCCCCTCCTCCAATTAGAGTGCCACCTCTTGGCGCCTCTCCTGTTTTAGTAACTTCGCCCTCTACGACCGAATCACCGT
>NZ_JALBWM010000085.1 GCF_023895975.1 Microbulbifer okhotskensis | reverse complement strand
CTTGAGGCATTCCGCACTAAATCAGTTACAAGCGGCAAAGCCCAGTTTTAGAAAAGATACGAGCATTAAAAGGCTTCGGAAAAAAGCCAGCTGGGATACTGAAACTTTAGACAAGATAATTACGGCCACGATTTAAGCTGATTTATATGGGACAGCCCTGGTATAACGCCTAGCACAACTGCGCAGAAAACTTGGCGGCTTACTTGCCTGAGCAAGAAAGGTGACAAGCTGTGCGGAGTCAGATTACTGCGCCTTGTTAGAAACGTTACTGACGCCGGAAGCAACGACCAATAATTGTGATTTTATCATTACTTACTTCAACTTTTTCTGTGCTATTAATGATGAATTTTTTATTTTCACTATACCCTAAGGTCTTCTCGAATAATTCCCGATCAAAGAAGTTCTCGATTGCTTCAGCGAAAGCTTCTGGGTGATCGAATGCACTAATGATATCAGCGTAATTCATTTGGCTAAAAGAAGATATTTCATTGCAACTTATGTCATCTCGCCTAATCTCTTTTCGGCAATCTTCATAGGTGCGGTACATTAAGGAAACGAATTCATCTTTACCGATTGAGTATTTGTATGGAAAAACCTCAAACTCACACAGATCGAAGCGGCCGTAATTTAGCCCATCATTGTAAGTAATATCTTCACATGATGTTTCTTCGCTACTGATTGAGACTCTCATGTTTCCTGCCTTCTAACGCCGTTAGAACCAGCCGGAACGGAGTTGATTTGTTTGTGGTAGCATAGCGTTAAACCACAAACTAAGCAACGCAGTGGAGGCCCAGCCCGCGTGTGGACGATGGTTGACAATCTTGTTAGCTTTGCCACACATGAGGAACAACTCCTTTTTCGTAGCTCTCGCGCATGAATAATACAAATGGTGGAGAGACACCCACTTCTTTAGCTTTATCAAGCATAATCAAGTCATCAATTATGTACGATACAATTTCATGCTGTGAGACTAAATCAGAAAGTTCGATAAACAACGCTTCACTATCAAAGCCAGAACTTACATCATAAACTACTTCGTACACTTGACACCAAGCAGAATCAAACGCCTGCCCATCCCGTTGATCAAGAATATCATCTAGCTCTGCGTTAATTTTCGATTTCAAGTAAGATTTAAGTTTTTCAATATTCATATTTCGATAGTGAAGCTAACGCTCGATCTGTGTTTTATACACATCTTTCAGCCTCACTCATAGCCTCAGCCGCCTCAATACAGTGAAATAACTTTACGTGCCCCACCAAAATGTTCAAATTTTACCCCGCAGTACCATTTAGGACTATGCAAACAGCCTGAATCTGTTAACAATCGAGTAATCCTCCCCATGAATGGAGGTTTCTTGATGGGGTACTTTCGATATCCCACGCCACTCTGATTCTGGTTTCACTTTAATGCGGGTTCATAGGGAACGGGTACTCATGCGTAGAGCTTATTTGCCCGTAACTATTCAGCACTAAATACAAAGTTCCCCAAAAATATATTCATGAGACAATAGAGCAACATTAAAGCCTCCTGTCTAGCAGTCGATGACACTGAATAAAATTGACATCAATACAGCTATTGCTGATGCAGAAAATCTGTTGAAGAAAGATCAGCAGGTTACAGCACCGATACGTGCGGTGATGTCCGTTTTGCTGCTCGTCATCAAGCTACTGATGGCTAAAAATGGTATGAGTAGCAAAAATAGCAGCATACCGCCATCACAAGATCAAAACCGCAAATTACTAATCCGCCACCCATTCGATTTGACACCTAACGCCCGCAGCTGCGGACGACTTGTAGCGACGAAGGAGCGGAAAAGCGTTCCGACAGCCTGCATTTGTTAAGCGATTTCACTCAGGCGACCATTCGTACTCCATTGCATTACCAAGTGGGATAAATGAAGCAAAGCCAGAAATTTCATAGATGCCCTCAGTTTCAGTGAATTTTGCAAACACATAAAAAGCGCTTCTTGGTACTTGAAATACACTTGAGCAACTTGTGTTTAACTTATTGTTTATTACCACTTTTCCTGAGATTTTGCCTTTGTAAGACTTTATAACCGTGAATTTGGCCACCTGCCTTCGCTCATCTTGGACCACTTCCTCTGAGTCGAGGCGACCAAAGAACATCACATCATATTCTTGGAGCATTCTATCAGAATCCATGGCAGTTCTTTTAGAAGGGCTCATGATGCATGCGTGGCTGGGGATAGAGAATACCAATATTAATATGGTCAGAGTGATGCGCTTCATTTTTCGCTTAACAGTGTATTCAAAAGAAGCTGCATTATATCACCTGTCAATATATCCCAAGAATGGAAAACCCCCTCTAGTTAAAAAAACCTATAAATCAGCTTGTTAGCCATCACTGTCGAAAAATCACTCTAGCAGGCTATTGAAATGGTCTTTGGCAGCATCTTTGTTGGCTTTCTCGTCTGCCCGCACCACTCTTCAGTCATCATTTGAGCTTGCTTATAGTGGTAGCCATTGCCACCTCGATTACGAGCCAGCTCTCTACTATTCGTGGGTTGGCTAACCCCCTATCTCCCTGGCGATTGCCCTCTGACTCCAGTCACTTTTCTTTAGCGCCCCAATCTTGCATCGTTGCTGTTCGGTCAGTTGACGGTAGCTTTCTGTCATCACTTAATCTCTTGGCGGAGAAGAAACGGCAGATATTACCTTCGGCTAGTCGTTCTTTTCCAGATGATTAATTGATGCAATTCAGAGTTGAATGCAGGTTTATATAGTGGTCATCATGACCACTATTTCTGATGCAGATTTACGATAACCCCCCGCCTTCTTTACTAAATCAATTGATTACGATCATTTAGCGCGATAGATCCATCTAGAAAAACGGTCATCCTGACCACTATCCACATTTTTCACCATTCTTCCAACATGCTGAACTTACAGTATTTTTGTAAATTTTAGAAACTCACGGAAATAACGGTTTCAGCGAAAAAAAATCCTCTGTTGTTCGAGTCATAAGTCATTCTGTATTAGCGCTTTTTAGGAAGTCGCCCGTCACAATTTGTCGATCCATGACACTAAAAGGAATCCCCTAAATTCGAGAACCAGTGGTTTTGATGTTGAGGTTTCTTACTGCTGCTTGGGCTACTTTTAAGGGTGATGTTTACCCATGTCGTATTGGCAACTGGATCCCTTTCCTTTGAGGGATATCTCTCGACGATTTCTGTGTGGTTTGTATTCCACATGTCCCTGCAACCCCATAAATTGCAACGAGGTATTAATCTCGCAGGTACATATACCGCACCCTTTTTCCAGCTCAGAAGCGCTATGCAGAGGTTCGTTGTTTTCAGATTCCAAAAGAGGAATACCCATTAACTGTATTCAACTGATGCCGGTTACTTCCTTCATGATCCGGTTAGCCAATAGAACTGCCTGATCACTTTTAATTCCGACTTGTTTTGGCCATATCGCGAGGCACAGATTCCCGCCTATCAGTCGGGCTTTCACCAGGGCTTTTTTGCCGAACGTATCCAAGTCCGTTTAAACTAGCTTCAAGTCCCTGAAAATTCCGATTTGTATTGTATCGCGCAGCGCCCCCTTGGCATTCTTCCGTGCCCTGATAGCGGCCATCGCTTCCTCACTGGTACAAGCATTTTCTTGTACCAGTGAGGTACCATGTCGATCAGAAAACAGGGTAATACAGGGTTTTCAGGTGCCTTCCTGTGCTCCAGCAGCAACTCCTAAACCTCCATTTAATGCAGTAAAATCAAGAAGTTATGCCCGAATACAGCCCACACCGTTTTTGTACCGCACCACTACTCGATTGGAGTGACCGACATTGCCGCTATATGTGGCGCCTGCTGAGCAAGCATGCACGCTTGTATTCCGAGATGGTGACTACAGGCGCAATTTTGTTTGGAGATCAGGAGCGACACCTGCAGCTTGATGCAGCAGAACAGCCAGTCGCCCTGCAATTGGGCGGCAGTGACCCCAAAGATCTGGCTAAATGTGCCCGAATTGCCGAGGAGTGGGGGTATTCGGAGATCAACCTCAATTGTGGCTGTCCCAGTGACCGGGTCCAGTCAGGCCGTTTTGGCGCTTGTTTGATGGCGGAGCCGCAAGTGGTTGCTGCGGGACTAGCTGCAATTCGTGAGGCAGTTTCCATTCCAGTGACGGTCAAGCACCGTATTGGTATCGATGATATGGAGGACTACCCGGGTCTAACCCGGTTTGTAGAGTCCCAGGCTAATGCCGGCATCGACACCTTTATCGTACATGCGCGCAAGGCTTGGCTGAAGGGGCTGAGCCCCAGAGAGAACCGCGAGATACCTCCACTTAAATACGATATGGTTTATCAGCTGAAGCGGGATTACCCCCAGCTGCAAATTATTATCAACGGCGGTATTAATTCGATAGAGGCGTGCCAGCAACATTTACGCCACGTAGATGGTGTTATGCTGGGTCGGGCGGCTTACCAAACTCCGACGTTGCTGGCACAAATTGACGAACAGCTGTTCGACGGTGAAACCGGGCCCGATGCCGTTCAAGTCGTGGAGCAGATGCTCCCTTATATAGAACGGGAAATGCTCCGTGGGCAGCGATTAAATCATATGACCCGGCATATGCTCGGCTTGTTTCAGGGGCGGCCTGGAGCGCGACGCTTCCGCCGCCACTTGAGCGAAAATGCCCACAAGCAGGGTGCCGGACCTGAAGTTCTGGAGCAGGCTCTGGCGTTAGTGACACAAGCGGCTTAGCTCGCCCCACTGGAAAGCCAGCAAACTACTGACCAATGAATAATTGAGGGAGGCATGATGAATAAACTGGAACAACTCAAACAACGTAGCCAGGTTGTGGCAGATACCGGCGATATCGAAGCCATTCGTCGCTACTGCCCTCAGGATGCCACCACCAATCCCTCTCTGGTATTTAAAGCAGCCCATCTCCCCCAATATGAGGGGCAGATTGCCGAAGCACTGACCTGGGCAGAAGCCCATCAGGGCAATGCAAATTCTACACATGTTGCTCGGCTGGCCTCCATCAAGTTAGCGGTCAGTATCGGTACGGAAATACTGCAGCTGATACCTGGAGTAGTCTCAACAGAGGTGGATGCTCGGCTTTCCTTTGATATTCGCGGCACCATAGATTACGCACGTCACTTAATCGCCCTTTATGAGCGTGCCGGAGTCGCCAAAGAGCGAGTATTAATAAAAATTGCTTCAACCTGGGAGGGGATTACCGCGGCCTCGGTGCTTGAGCGCGAGGGAATTCATTGCAATCTGACCCTGCTATTCAGTCAGTCACAAGCGATCGCCTGCGCTGAAGCAGGGATCACTCTAATTTCTCCCTTTGTGGGAAGAATCCTCGATTGGCACGTCGCCAACGGAGAGCGCAAGACATTCTCGCCTGAAGAGGACCCCGGTGTTGTCTCAGTTCGCGGTATTTACGAGTACTACAAGACACGGGGTTACAAAACTATCGTAATGGGTGCCAGTTTCCGCAATACAGGCGAAATAGAAGCCCTGGCAGGTTGTGACCGGCTGACCATCAGCCCTCAATTACTTCAAGCTTTGGAGGAAAGCGACTCCAGCCTCTCTGCCGGCCTGTCTGACATTACCGAAACTGAGCCGCGCCCTACACAGGGGTTGGCAGAAGCGGATTTTCGCTATCAACTGAATGATGACTCCATGGCCAGCGAAAAACTGGCCGAGGGAATTCGCAATTTCATCAAAGACCAGGAGCGCCTGGAGCTATTGTTACAGGACCGGGTCATGGGACAGCAGGAAATCAATGCTGCAACAAATTCGTAAGCTGTTTGAGCAGATTGGCTGCAGCGCTGATGTAGAAGCACGAGACGAGCAAGACGTGCGAATGATCAGCGCTGCACTTCTGGTTGAAGTGGCCACTGTCGATCAAAAACTGGACCAGTGTGAACGCGATACGCTGACACAACTTTTATGTCAGCACTACGCCCTAGATTTGACCAGTGCAACAGAAATAGTCAATGAGGCTATTGCCCAGAGAGATAGGGCGACATCCCTGTTTGAATTTACCCAGGCAGTCAACGACCAGTTCACTGAGAGAGACAAGTATTTATTGATCCGGCAGATGTGGCAGGTGGCTTTTTCAGATGATGTGATTGAAGCCTTTGAGGAGCACCTGATCCGGCGGGTGGCAGAATTAATTTATCTGCCGCACGGGCTGTTTACCAAAGCGCGTGCTGAAGCCCGGGATATGAAAAACACTTGAGGCGTGCCTAAGGCCGAAATAGGACTTCGGCGATCTTGGCAGTAGATTCTTTAAATTAATGGAAATGCGCCGAGCGCTTTGCCATAGGGGAGCACTCTCGCTCCAGGGTATGCACCAAATCGCGGAAGGTCTCCGCATTTTGCTCGTTCATACTCATCAGAACACGGTGGGCCTCGAGCACTTTTTCCCGCGCAGCGCATTCATCCAGGGTTCCACAAACAAGGGGGGTGGTGGGTACACTGAGGCCATGAGCGCCATCGCTGATTTCCACCAGGGTGTCAAAGCCCATCGCATCCAGCAGATGGCGAATTCCTTTGCCCGCAGAGAACACCAGCGGCTTGTTGCACCCTCTATCTAAAGCGCGTATGGCAATCTTGGCCATCAGCCCTAAAGTCGTGCTATCGACACCTTCCGCGCTTCCCAAATCAAATGCCACTCCGGCAAAATCATCACGCGTAAACATATTGTCGATAAAGCTATCAAATGAGGTACACAGATTGAGGCGGACATCACCCACAAGTTTGATGACGTAAATGCCCTGATGGGCCCCAACCATAATTTGCCCGGACTGCATAACAACCCCTGGCTCACCCGTACACACCTTGCGGTTAAAGTGCAGGCGGATGGCAAAAGTTCACTGATAGAGAACACAATAGCACTTGACGTTTTTGGCGCCTAGCACAATTTTGTGCATAAAGTGGGCGGAGCTTACTCCTGACTATGAAGACTGACAAGCGCGGTAAAGCACAAAATTCGACTTGGTGGTCGAACACTATCGATAGATGTTTTAAGTCTTAATGGCAACCCAGGGTGAGAATGGTGATGTCATCCGGCAAGGCGCCGAAAGTGTCCACTTTCAAGGCTTGGCAGAGAGGCTCCAACTCTCCCCCACTGTCGGCGATTGCCTGCAGAAGCTGAGCCTCTTTTTCCAATAAATCTCCCTGTAGCAGCTCAAGCACTCCATCGGAGCAGGCCGCCAAACGCCAGGTCGGCGGAAGGTCCGCTCTCATAACCTGCCAATCGCCACGCTCAAATATACCCAGGGGCCGCCCTTTCCCGGGCAGCCACTCTGCACCTGATTCACTGATCAGGGCTGGCATCGGGAGCTGCCCGGCAACCGAATAGTGCAGTTGCCTGGCACTGCTATCCACAACCCCGACAAACATACTCGCGTGCTTGCCCAGACTTGTGGATAAAAGCTCCGTGTTTACCAGGTCGAGAACATCCAGCAAGTCATCACTGAGAGAGTCCAGCTGCGCGAATAAGGGACGCTCGCGCAAGCGGTGCATAATGCTATGTTTGATCAGTGCTGTTACGAGAGCGGATGACACCCCGTGGCCAGATACGTCGACCAGGTAAAAAGCAACAAAGCGCTCTCCAAACAACCCGTAATCAACAAAATCGCCACTCAGGTAGAGAGAGGGAACCAGCCGGTATGCGGCTTCTACGCCGCCTGGATAGTAATAGGGTGTCCGTGGAAGTAAATGCTGCTGCAGTAATCGACCAGCTTCCTGATCCCTGCGCAACAATTCCACGTGGTCGCGCAGTTCGCTGTTGCGGCGCTCCAGGGCAACCTTGTACTCACGATTTTGCTTGGCGAGATTTTCCTCTCCACTGATACGACAGATCATACGATCAATCGCCGCCACCTCTTCTAGCGGTTTAATCAGATAATCCTTGGCACCTAAGCGCATCGCTTGAAGGACATCGTCAGCAGCGCCATCCGCAGCAATCATGACCGCAGCCACTTCCGGCGATATTCGCTTCAGCTTGCGCAGCACTTCCAGTCCGCTCATATCGGGTAGGTGGCGATCAACCAATACGATATGAAAAGCAGCGGGAGCAAATTGCGTAATGCCATCCTGGCCGCTCATAGCAACACTTACCTGGAAGCCAAAACGCGAAAGCGCCCCTCGCAAGAAATTGCGGGAGCGCTCATCGTTGGTCACTACCAGGCTACTGGGTCCAGCCATAAACCGGCTCTAGCTGTTTTTTACCTTCCGGCGACACATTAATAATCGCTGGATTCTTCCACCTCACCTTGATCAATGGCTTCGGCAGCCTCGCCTTCCGTTTGAACATCCATTTCACCATCGACAATCAAATAGTCGCGGCGCTGCAGATAAGCGTCGCGCAAAAGTACGTAACGATCGCCGTGCAGAAGAGACTCTGCTTGCAGCAGGCTGGCACGACTCTGGATAATATCGGTCGCCTTCAATGTGTAGCGGGTGGGGTCGTGATCCACATAGCTCAGAGGGTTGGTGTAATAGTCCACCACTCTGGCGGGCGTATCTCGAACCGTTGAAGGCCCCAGCAGTGGCAGAACCAGGTAGGGCCCGGAAGGCACTCCCCAAACCGCTAGAGTCTGGCCAAAGTCTTCGCCATCACCCTGTTCAAGCCCCATATGCTGAGCAACATCCAGCACACCAGCAATGCCTACGGTGCTATTTACCAGAAAACGACCCGCATCATTGCCTGCCTGGCCCAACTTCCCTTGCAGAACATCATTGAAGGTATTGGTGACTTCACGCAAATTGTCGAAGAAATTGCTGACACCGTACTGCACAAAAATAGGAGTGATTTGCCGGTAGCTAACAGCGGCAGGCTTCAGTACATAGCGGTCGGCGCCATCGTTGAAACTAAAGATAGCGCGGTTAAAACCTTCCCAAGGGTCGCGAAGTGATAAATCCTCACCTTCTGCACCGCCGAATTCATCTGCAGGATCAAAGCCGTATTCATCCTCGAGGGATAAGCTTCCATCATCGACACTGGCATCTTCTTGCCCGTTGGTATCCAGGGCAGCCGGGTCTTGTGCCGCAGCTCCAAATGGATCTTGTTGCGCTAAAGCTCCCAGTGGAGCAGCAGTCAAAAGCGCAGCCATTAACCAGGGCGATAAAACTCTGCTTCCAAGCACAACCCTGCTCCTCTTATTAAACTATTGAGACCAAGGATTCTAACGCCCTCGTAATGCGTAAGCTACCCTCGGTAGCATAGCAGCTGGGATTCGCCAAAGATAAAGCAGTTTCGGGCAAGTATAAAAAAGGGGGGTCAGCCTTTTAGTCCGGCTATAACCCCTTTTTCTAGGAGTTTTTCTAGCAACTCCGTACCAAAATTACGCAGAGAGTCACTTTCAACGTCAGGCAACTCCTGTGACATTTGATCCAATATCTGTAATCCCGTGTAATCTTCCGTCGATGCCAACTGCACTAGACGCGCGGTGACAGCGTTGATCTCCATAAAATTCACTTCGTCGTTCGGGTCGCGATATACGAGAAGGAAGGTCGGAGCCTCCGGAGGCTCCTGGGGCTGAAATGTGGGACCTAAGCGGTGAACGGGATAAGAATAGCTGAGGCTCCACACCAGAGGGGAGACCACCGGTACTGCCTGCAGCACATCTCCTTTTGATTTAAGCCCCGCTGGCAGTTCAGCCTCACTGACATCTAATGCCAACTCCACCCACTCGTAATGAGCCAATTCCAACAGAAAAGGCGGGTCATCTGAATGTTCGCCGCGCTCATTCTGTAGATAGGAAAGGAACTCTTCACTGATCTGCAGGAAATAGGGGCTGGTGGATCTATGTCTGTGGACAAAATCCCGCACCATCTTGTGCCAGGCGTCATCATTGTAAAGGCGTCTGACTACCGGAAATCCACTGGCGATAAACGATTCGATATTGTTGTAGATCAGCTCCCGATAAATGGTCATGCGCCGATCTTCAATCTCAGCAGGGGGAGCTACTTTGTCTGGGGCGCGTAAATGGGCGGCGAACCCTCTTTGTAAGCCCTGGAATTTTTCGGGCTTATCGACGACTGAGGACATAGTTTTCTTCTGTTAAGTTCGCAGCCTGGATTCTCTGTATCTGCTCAACCTCTTTCAGCAGAGATGGCATGGGGGGAATATTGAAATCCCGCTCCAACAATGTCGGCACCACACCGTGAATCTCGTAGGCCTTGTGAAGAAGCTGCCAAACAGGATCAATCACTGGTGCACCATGAGTATCCACCTTTAAATCTTCCGCCTCATCATAGTGCCCCGCTATATGGGCATAGCGGATTCTATCTGTCGGCAAAGCCTTTAAAAACCCGAGGGCATCGTATTTGTGATTAATGGAATTTACATAAATATTGTTGACGTCCAAGAGTAAATCACAGTCGGCCTCTTGCAACACAGCCTGCAAAAAGGTTTGTTCACTCATTTCCTGGCCTGGCGCCGCGTAGTAGGAAACATTTTCCATGGCGATTCGCTCTCCCAGGGTGTCTTGCACCATACGGATTCGCTCAGCCACATACATTACCGCTTCGCCGGTGAACGGAATCGGTAGCAGATCGTAAAGATGTCCATGATCAGAGCAGTAGCTCAAATGCTCACTGTAGCCACGAATATTGTGCTGCCTAATAAACTTCTTGATTGCACCGACCAACTCCATATCAAGCGGCTCTGGAGAGCCAATGGAAAGAGAGAGACCGTGAAGTAAAAATGGAAAACGTTCCGTGAAGTCCTGAAACCAGCGCCCATAGCGGCCACCAACGCCAATCCAGTTTTCCGGCGCTACTTCAAGAAAATCTACGGCATTCCTGTCGAAGTTTTCGCCCATCATCGAACGGCGCAACCCTAATCCTGCACCCTCTACGGAAAAATCGCGCAACACTTTATGTTTCACCTTTCTTTCTGGCAGTCTACAAACGACAGGGTGGAGCGCAACTGCGCATCCACCCCCGTAGGTTGCAGCGAAATATTACCCGCCACACTTACCTTCGCCGCACTTACCTTCTTTTTTCTTGCCTTCGCCGCACTTGCCTTCGCCGCACTTACCTTCTTTTTTCTTGTCGTCGCCGCACTTACCTTCTTTTTTCTTGTCGTCGCCGCACTTGCCTTCTTTGTCCTTGTTGTCGTGGTCAGCCATTGCCACGCTGTAGCCAGAGTTCAAATCTGCTGCGGCAAAGGGATTGGCAGTGCTATTGGTAGCGGATACGTTCATCGCCGCAGACGCAATAAATGCTGCGCCTACTGCAGCTGCTACGGGGGAAAGATGTTTCTTGTTCATAATGAATCTCCTAACTAATATCCTTAGTAATAAAAAAGTACAAAAGACCCTCATCCAGTCCGCGAAGTATAATGCTGCGGAACAAAAATCAGTCATTCGATAAGGCCCGTCACAAAATAACCGGCATCAGCCTAGCATTCCGGGTTCTCAGCCCACTTTCAATACTTCTGTCGGGTTCTCCATCAAAATCTTACACTTGGTCAGGTTTTTTTTGTGATCTCTTTCTAACTGGTCGCTAAAAAAGACCGACAGTGGCTTTCTCAACCCAAATTTAGGACGCGTTCTGACAACCCACAACGACAAATCAAGTACTTACAGCTTAATCCTGAGTTCAAACACCCCTGATAGGGGGTAGTAGCTTGCCAAAAAATACTTTTTAGGCACTTGCCACTGATAGAGAGAATCAACCTAACAAACCCTTTCCATTAATTTCTGCCCACGCTCTGTTCAAGCGTTTTAATGATACCGGCATCAACGTTTTAAGGGTTTGCGCAAATAAGGAAACACGGAACTCCTCCAACATCCAGCGAAATTCACGCAACTCTGCCTCAGCGGAAAGCTCTCTCTGTGAGTATTTTTCCACTTGTACCTGATAAGGCTCAGCAGCTTTCTGGTATTCCACCTGTAATTTTCGATCTCGATTAGAGTCCAGCCCAGCCCTTTCCAATCGCAGGCCAATCGCCTTTAAATAACGACTGTATTGGCGCAGCCACTGCAGAGGGGTATCAAACAGGAAGCCGCGATAAAACAGACCCGCCAGTTGCTGTTGAACATCTCCCACCGCCATGGCCACAGCCAGGTTTTTCTGCTGCTTGATCTGCTTGCGCAGCGGCACCAGCAGAGCCAGAGCCTTGACCAATAAGTCTCCAATTTCCTGGGCCACCCCCACCAAATCGCTATCGTTTTCCAGGGCAGACAGGAACTCGCCCTCTGAGCGCGGCCATTCCTCCTCCTGCCAAAATACCTCGCGCACAGCGGCCATTAGGATGTCATCCGCCACCTCCTCGCGCCGACCAAGGTCTGCAGCTGAAAGTCCCAGTTCCTTGCCACGCAATAGATCCTTGCGCAGATATTTCACCTTATCAGGCAGGTGCAGTAGAGCGAGGCGGCATATCCCCGCGCGAGTCATCCGGCGCGCTTCATCGGGATTGTCCAGTAACTTCAGGGCCACACTGTCCTTCGACTCAACCAAAGCGGGGTAAGCGCGCACTTTGAGGCCACCCTGGTTGAGGGTGTGGGTTTCCGGCAGCTCGCCAAAATCCCAACAAGTAATAGTTTCGCGCTCAAAACTATCGCCGGCGTCAGCCAGCCCCTGCTGCACTCGATCGCGGTAGCGCTCCTGCAGCAGCGGAAGATCACGATCCTGATCGAGCAATTTGCCTCCCTCATCCAGCACTTGAATATTAAAGCGGTAGTAGTCCTCCAGGGATTGCTCAGCGGACTCCCAAACGCAATCCGATAATTGCTGGGCAGTTTGGCGCTGCAGTTCCAGTGCTAGCGATTGCCAAAGGGGGATATTGTCCGCACGTAGCCTTGGCAGCGCCTTATCGACCGCCGCCGGTACCGGTACGAAGTATTTACGCCACTGCTTGGGTAGGGCTTTCACCAGGGCTATGCACTTATCACGCAGTATGCCCGGCACTAACCAGGATAAGCGCGCGGCAGGCACCTGATGCAGTGCCGCTACCGGTACCTGGATACTGACACCGTCATCCACACTGCCGGGCTCGAAGTGATACTTAAGCGGGTAAACAATGCCCCCAGTTTGCAGTTCATCGGGGAATTGCGCCTCGCCCACATGGTCTGCATTCTGTTGCATCAACAGGTCGCGGGGAATAAACAGCAACTGCGAATCACTGGACTCCGCTTGCTTACGCCAGTGCTCAAATCCGGCCAGGTTGACGATATCTGCGGGGATACGCTCATCAAAAAAGTGGTAGACCACTTCATCATCCACCAGGATATCCCGTCGGCGGGACTTGGCTTCCAGCTCCTCCAGGGATTTGAGCAACTGTATATAATGCTTGTAGAAGCGGCCCTTACCTCGGTAGCGCTGCTCCACCAGAGCTTGGCGAATAAACACTTCACGCGCAGTTTGCGGGTCTAACTTACCGTAGGGAATGCGGCGTTTTTCTACCAGGACCAAGCCGTAGAGAGAGACCTTCTCGAAGGCCATCACTTGGCCGGAACGGGTATCGTAGTGTGGCTCGAAATAATTACGCTTAACCAGATGTTGCGCCGCTGCCAAGACCCAATCCGGTTCGATCTTCGCTACCGTATGGGCGAACAGGCGGCTGGTCTCCAATAGCTGGGCAGATACCACCCAACGCGGTGGCTTCTTGAATTGGCCGGAACCGGGAAAAATATGAAAACGTCGGTTGCGACAACCGTTAAACTCTTTGTTTTCATCGCGTCCGCCAATGTTGCCGAGCATGCCGATCACAATGGCCCGGTGTATCGCCTCATACTCCGCCGGCTCTTTATTTTCTTTAACGTCCAGGTCGCGACAGGCTACGCGCAATTGATAGTGAATATCCCTCCACTCGCGCATGCGCAGCCAGGACAGGAAGTTTTTCTGGCACCACTTGCGCAGTTGGTTCTGGCTGAGTTCCTGGCGCTGGATCTCAAAGGCATCCCACAGCTGCACAAAGGAAAGAAAGTCCGACTGTTCATGCTGCCATTGGCGATGCTTTTCATCTGCGGCTTGACGCTTTTCTGCAGGGCGTTCGCGTGGGTCCTGTATTGCCAGGGCAGCAACAATAATCAACAACTCCCGCGCGCTGCCATTGTCTGCCCCGGCCAGCAGCATACGACTCAGGCGCGGGTCCAGTGGCAGGCGTGATAGCGCGCGACCAAGCTTGGTCACCTTACCTTGGGCATCTACCGCCTGTAGCTCCTGCAATAACTTGTAACCATCATTAATCAGGCGCGGATCGGGCGGATCGACAAAGGGGAATTCGCGAATATCACCGATACCCAGTTGCAGCATCTGTAGAATGACCGCAGCCAGATTTGTACGCAAAATTTCCGCATCGGTAAATTCAGGCCGCTGTTCGAAATCTCGCTCCTCATACAGGCGTACACAGACACCGGCGCTAACTCGTCCACAGCGACCAGCACGCTGGTTGGCACTGGCCTGAGAAACCGGTTCTACCGGCAAGCGTTGGATCTTACTGCGATAGCTGTAGCGGCTGATTCTCGCGGTACCCGGGTCGATCACATAGCGAATACCCGGCACCGTGATAGAGGTCTCCGCCACATTGGTGGCAAGTACCACCCGGCGGCCTTTGTGCCCGTGAAATACTTTGGCTTGTTCGGCCAGACTCAGGCGCGCGTATAGGGGAAGTACCTCAAACTGTGGGATCTGCGCATCACGCAGGGCCTTGGCACACTCGCGAATTTCCCGCTCACCACTCATAAATACCAGAATGTCACCACCGCGACGGCTGCTGGATTTTTCCTCTTCCAGTAATTCCTCAACGGAAGTAACCACCTGCTCAACGAGGTCAGCATCGCTGTCAGCGGCCGGGCGATAGTGAACATCTACGGGGTAGGTACGGCCGGACACTTCGATAATGGGCGCATCATCAAAGTGCCGGGAAAACTTTTCCAGGTCGATGGTGGCAGAGGTGATAATCAGCTTCAGGTCCGGGCGCTTGGGCAATACCGTTTTCAAATAACCCATCAGAAAATCGATATTCAGGCTGCGTTCGTGGGCCTCGTCGATAATCAATGTATCGTATTTATTTAAAAGTGGATCACGCTGAATTTCTGCCAATAAAATACCGTCGGTCATCAGCTTTACATGGGTGTGCTCGGTACTGTGATCGGTAAAGCGCACCTGGTAACCCACGGACTCACCCAAGGGTTGCTGTAACTCCTCGGCAATACGATTGGCTACAGTACGCGCAGCAATCCTACGAGGCTGGGTGTGGCCGATCTGGCCATAGATGCCCCGCCCCAGGGAAAGGCAGATTTTGGGCAGCTGGGTGGTTTTGCCGGACCCAGTCTCACCCGCGATCACCACCACCTGGTTCTTTTCAATCTGCTCGGCAATTTCCTCACGCCGCGTCACCACCGGCAGCGCTTCAGGCCATTGCACCTCGGGCAGTTTGTTCCGGCGCGCCTCCACCAGCGCCTCGGAATCCTGAAGTTGTTGCTCCAATTGGGCCAATATGCGGTCGACCGGTTTACCCTCATTCTGGCGCCGGCGCAGGTTCTTGAGGGTTCTGCGCAATAGATAGCGGTCGCGCCCCATACACACGGATATTCGGGCCTGCAGTGCGCCCAGTGCTTTTTCTGCTTCGGTGTGACTCATAATTCGTACAGCAATGGCAAACGCGGGATTATACCCTTGATCACGACAGGGCAAACAAACCTTCCGGTGGCGCTCATCTATACTGTCACGAATCGCATTTACTTCTAGAGGCATTACTACGCCTCAGAATCACTCCTTGCGAGCAGTACTATGCAAGAGATCAAGCCCAAGCCCCCCACCAGCGCCGGGCAGCTGTTTGGCCATCCCAAAGGCCTATTCCTGCTTTTTGGCACCGAAATGTGGGAGCGTCTCAGCTACTACGGCATGCGGGGCATATTCGTCTTTTACCTGACTTCTACTGCCACTGCTGCAGTATTCGGCTGGGAGCAGCTCTCAGACACCGAATTGCAATCCAAGGCCCTCAGTTACCTGGGCTGGTATGCAATGCTGGTATACCTGACACCCATTATCGGCGGTTGGATGGCCGATAACCGTTGGGGCCAGCGCCGCTGTATTATGTTTGGCGGCACCCTGATGATGCTGGGACAATTCTCTCTGGGCTTTCCTCACAACTGGCTACCCGGCGGCAGTCAGATTTATATGCTGTGGCTCGGGTTAGCTCTCCTCATTATCGGCAACGGCTTCTTTAAACCAAATATCTCCACCATGGTCGGGGACCTCTATGAAGAGGGCGACCAACGCCGCGACACCGCTTTCACCATTTTCTATATGGGTATCAATCTGGGCTCCATCCTCGGTTACCTGGTGGTGGGCTGGATCGGCGAAAAGGTCAACTACCAGCTGGCTTTTTTCGTTGCAGGACTGGGGATGCTGGCCGGACTGATACTGCAGTTAACTCAGGCCAAACGCTACCTTGGGAAAATTGGCGTAGAGCCCTCTGCCCACCTGGAGCTTAAAAACCAACAGAACCAAGAGGCTGATAAGCGCCGTCCCCTCACTCGGGAGGAGCGCGATCGCATCAAGGTTATACTGATACTCGGTATTTTTATCGTGGTTTTCTGGACCGGTTTTGAACAGGCTGCGGGCTCTATGAACCTATTTGCCAAATACCGCACCGACCTGAACGTGCTTGGCTGGGAAATTCCAGCCAGCTGGCTACAAATGGTCAACCCGGTGTTTATCCTTATTCTTGCACCGATTATGGCCAGTATCTGGGTGGGTATGGGGGACCGGGATCCCAGCTCGCCGGCCAAATTCAGTATGGGCCTGGTATTTCTTGGCATCGGCTTCCTATCCATGTGCGGCGCCGCGCTACAAATTGGAGACTCCGAAACTATAAAAGCAAGTATATGGTGGTTGGTCTTCGCCTATATATTTCACACTATAGGCGAGTTATGCCTGTCTCCTATCGGGCTCTCAGTTGTCACCAAGTTGTCTCCCTTGCGCTATTTATCCCTGATGATGGGCCTCTGGTTTGCATTTATTGGTATCGCCAACAAAGGTGCGGCTGAGATCGGCAAACTGGTTGGAGTGTCCGGCCCCCTTGCGACCTTTGGAGGCGTAGCCCTGGGCGCAATTATTGCTGGGGTAATTCTATATTTTATCCGCGAAAAACTGGTGGACTGGATGCACGGTGCGGAGGAAGTTCATATGAAAGTGAGTGAGACCACCAAGGAAGAGCTGAGTATCACCGCCGATCACGACGGTGTACCGCCAAAGCATTTTAGTGGGAATGATAAATAGGAGACTTCCTGAATAGACAACTCAGCTATATTTTGCGATCACGGCCCGCGCTTTTTAAAGATATCCAATACTGGACCATTAGCGGGAAAACGCTTGGCCGTTAAAGATGTTTTTCAACTAAAGGGAGAAAAAAATACAGCCGGCTCCCCCCAGTGGTTTTGCACACACCCTGTTGCCACTAAAACCGCGCATAGCTTGTCTCGATTGTTACAAGCAGGGGCAACTTTTATTGGGTTTACACACCTTGATGAGCTTGCCTACAGTATGCAGGGGAACAATATGCACTATGGCGCAGCGGACAATCCCCGCTTGCCTGGCTATTTTTGTGGCGGCTCGTCCATGGGCTCCGCTGCTGCTGTAGCTTCTGGCTTGGCTAACATTGCCTTGGGCACAGACACCGGGGGATCGGTTAGAGTGCCTGCGAGTTACTGCGGCTTATTCGGCATTCGTACCAGTCATGCTTTAATCTCATTAGAAGGCGTTATTGGACTAGCCCCCTGTTTTGATACCGTAGGCTGGTTTAGCCAGAACGCTTCGCTATTATTTGATGTCGTTAAACTCCTGATTCCCAAGCAGGACAGAACTACTCGCGAAATAACTCAATTGATTATATGCCCTGAGATTAATCAATTGGCAGACAAGCCGATCCAAGCAATACTCAATCAATATATTACGACATTAAGAAGTCAATTTAAGATGGACACTATTGTCCATTTGCCTGACCAGCAGATATTACATGAATTATCCGATGTGTTTCGAATATTGCAAGGCCGAGCGATTGCAAATGAGCACGGAGTGTGGATCAAAAAATACCGCCCCATATTTTCTGCAGATATAGCAGAAAGAATAAGTATGGCATTATCCATTACAGACATGGAAGTGTCATGGCCTCGCCAAAAGCAGCGGTACTGGTACCAATATATGGCTAACTGGTTGCCAGATAGGGAGACTGTTTTAGTGATACCAACATCAGTATCTACGGCATTAAAGAAGAACACTCACCTATCAACACGCGCATTAAGCTTAAGTCGACAACGCTTGCTTGGCTTAACTGCAATTGCCCGGTTGGAGTTATAACCGAATCTGGTGTTTGAGGGTTTGAAAGAAAGTAGCGTATCTGGTT
>NZ_JALBWM010000084.1 GCF_023895975.1 Microbulbifer okhotskensis | reverse complement strand
AACCTGTGACCTACGGCTTGTAAGGCCGTCGCTCTCCCAACTGAGCTAACCACCCCCTGTCAGGAGCTGCGTATCATAATGATATTCTTTGCTTCGTCAACGCCTTTTTTGAATTTTTTTTTGTCTTTCAATGGGTTAAGTCGTTTTAGTGTGAAGTCGCGGGCGTGTCCGCAGGCTGGTGACGCTGTTATAATCGCGTGAATTCCCGTTGTATAAAGCGTGAGAAAAACTGTGAGACAGAAGACCTGGTTGGCCCGATTCGCACTGGCATTTTGTGTGCTCTTTCTGTCCTGTGCTGCACTGGCGGCGGTAGAGACGGAAAAATTATCCTCTCCTGAATTGGACGCGCGATATCGTGTGCTAATCGAGGAAATGCGGTGCCCCAAGTGCCAGAACCAAAATCTGGCGGGTTCCGATGCCACGATCTCTACAGATCTGCGCCGAGAAATTCGCCATCTGTTGGAGGAGGGTTTTACGGATCAGGAAATTATCGACTACATGGTGGCCCGGTACGGGGACTTTGTACTCTACAGACCGCCGGTTCAGGGCAACACGTTGGTACTGTGGCTGGCCCCTGGCGTCTTTGCGCTGGTGGGGTTATTGGCGTTGATCGTGGTAGTGGTACGTTCCCGCAGTGGAACGGGGGCTCGACAGGATGATGCAAGCGGGGAACTCTCTGACGATGAACGGCGTCGATTGAAAAGGTTATTAGGAGATGAGTCTGGTGATGCAGGTAACGGCGGGAAGAAAAGCAAATGATTGATATCTGGTTTGGTGTGGCCCTGCTGCTGCTTTTAGTCTCTTTTGTGCTTTTGGTGCCAGCCATAAGGGCGGCCGGGGTGCGTCGCAACGATGATAGTAAACGTCTAGCTACGGCCGCACTTTATCGTGAGCGAAGTAAGGAGTTGCGAGCTGCAGTGCAAAGTGGCGCAATGGATGAAACGCAGTTTGCCCAGCTTGAGGCCGACCTTGCTCGGGAGCTGTTAGCGGCACAGCAAGAGGGGGTGTCAACCGCAACCAAGCAGGGGGGGAGGAATCTTTTTATAGGGGTGGCTGTTTTGGTGCCGGCTATCGCTGTGGCAGCTTATGCATTTTCTGGTCGTCCGGCCGAAGTGGCGCTGTATCGGGATATGGTGGCCAGCCAGAGCGGGCAGACGAGCTTCGAAGAAGAGGCTCGGATCACAGATCAGTTACAAGAGAGGGCGAAGACGCACCCCGATGATCTCAGTAGTCGCTATGTCCTGGCGCAGCGGCTGTTGGTCAGTGGGGATCTGGCTGGTGCGGTAGAATCTTATCGCTACGTGGTTAACCGTGAGCCTCAGGCTGCCAACGTCAAAGCGGAGTTGGCGCAAGCGTTATTTTTCGGTGGTGGTTCCAAGATTACCGATGAAATACGCTTGTTAGTCAGCGAAGCGATACAGGTGCAGCCGACCAATGGCACTGCGCTTGGCTTGGCAGGGATTGCGGCTTTTGAGGATGGGGACTTCCGTATGGCTCGCCAGCACTGGAGAGCGGCTTTAACTCAGCTTTCTCCAGGCTCGCCGGCAGCTGAGGCGTTGCATGCGGGTGTCATTCGCGCCGAGAAGGCGCTGGCAGAAAATGGTGAGGCAGTAGTGGTTTCTTCAAAAGCTTCATCGGATGTTGCAGGCCCGGCGATACGGGTAACAGTGAGCCTGGCAGAAGGGGTCAATACCGCAGCGTCCACCCCGGTGTTTGTTTACGCACGTAGTGCGGCCAGCCCCATGCCTTTGGCTATAGTGCGTCTCACCGCAGGACAGTTACCGACAGAGGTGATTCTGGATGAGTCTCGCGCAATGATGCCCAGTGCCTCCATTGCGTCCGTGGATAGCGTCCAGTTGGTGGCCCGGTTGGCGGTGAAAGGTGATGCGCGCCCAGCCCCTGGTGATTGGCAGGGAATGATTAGTACTTTGCCGAAAGCCCGTTGGGGTGAGGCTCAGTCGGTTACCATTGATAGCAAACTGTAGGGATCGGACTGCAGCTGTGAGTGAGGCCGTGGTGTAAGTCGGGGCCTTTGTTTTGTTTGTGGTACAGCGATGCTTTTGCGTCTAATGGGGCGCAGGACTGTGACACGGCCAAGTACTGTCGAGCTGCCGTTTGTTCCTGGAGAAGTTGGCATTTGGTGGGGGTTGGTATGGTTTGACTTGACCGCTGGTTAGTCCAGTCGATAATTCCGACTGAATATTACTGTGAAGAATTGCGCTGAAAGCTCCGGCATCGCCATGTAGAATTGAAGGTTTGGTGATTCGCCCGGCAGAGAAAAAAATACCGAGTTTATAAATACATGCGTCTGAAGTGCATCAAACTTGCGGGTTTCAAGTCTTTTGTTGACCCTACCACCGTCTATTTCCCGACAAACCTCAATTCGGTGGTAGGTCCCAATGGGTGTGGTAAATCCAACACCATTGATGCCGTGCGTTGGGTCATGGGGGAGTCCTCCGCTAAGAATCTGCGCGGCGATTCCATGACGGACGTTATCTTTAACGGTTCCAGTGGCCGCAAGCCCGTTGGGCAGGCCGCTATTGAACTGATATTCGATAACTCGGCGGGTAAACTTTCAGGGGCATACGCTTCTTTTTCTGAAATTTCTGTCAAGCGCAAAGTTACTCGCGAGGCACAAAATACCTACTACTTAAACGGTGAAAAATGTCGCCGTCGGGATGTTACCGATCTCTTTTTGGGGACCGGTCTGGGCCCGCGTAGTTATGCCATTATCGAACAGGGCATGATTTCCAAGTTGATTGAGGCCAAGCCCGAGGAATTGCGGGTCTATATCGAAGAAGCTGCAGGTATCTCCAAATATAAAGAGCGCCGTCGGGATACGGAAAACCGAATGCGCCGCACTTCAGAGAACATGGAGCGCCTTACCGACATTCGCGATGAATTGCATCGCCAGTTGTCGCGCTTAGAGCGACAGTCGGCAGCGGCAGAAAAGTACAGTCGCTTCAAGGAAGAGGAGCGCAGCTACAAGGCGAATCTGCAGGCGCTGAAGTATCGTGAACTCGATGAGCAGTCCAAAGCAAAGCAGCAACAAACGGGTGAGCTGGAACTGACCGTTGAAGAGCTGGTTACCCGGCAGGTGACTTGCGACACGGGTATCGAACAAAAACGTGTAAGTTACCACGAGTTATCCGACAGTTTTAACGCAGTGCAAGGGCGTTTCTACGCTGCAGGTGCAGATATTGCTCGGCTTGAGCAGAGTATCGCCCATGCGCGCGAACGGACCAGCCGCCTTCAATCTGACATGGCGCAGACTGAACAGGAATTTCGCGAGGCGGAAACCAATCTGGAGGTGGATCGGGAGAAGGCAGCCCAGTTTGAGGAAGAGCTGGCAGTGATCCTGCCGGACCTGGAAATGGTATTGGTTGTCGAGGAAGAATCCGCTGCGGCGTTGCTCGAATCTGAAGAGCAGATGCGCGACTGGCAGAACGAGTGGGACCAGTTTAATCATGGTGCCTCGGGCTCCCGCCAAAAAGCTGAAGTGCAGCAGTCTCGTATTCAGCATTTGGAGACTTCGGGGCAGCGCGTACTGGAACGGGTAAATAAGCTGCTGGCGGAGCAGTCCAGTTTACAGATATCCGATGAGGATGAAGGAACCCTACAGCTCGATGAGCAGCTTGCCGAGTTTGAGATGCAGGCGCAGGAGCGCCGGGAAGAGGCGGTAGAGCGACGCGAGTCCTTGGATCATCTGCGCAGCCGGGAGCGAGAGCTCGCGACGGAGTTGGATCAGTTGCGCTTGCAACTGCAGACGGGGCGCGGCCGTCAGGCTTCTCTTGAGGCATTGCAGCAGGCTGCGCTGGGGCAGGGCAAGGCCGTAGAAAATTGGCTCCAGGAACAGGCTCTGGCGGACAAGCCTCGCCTAGCGGATCAGATCAAGGCGCGCCCCGGCTGGGAAGTCGCCGTGGAGACAGTTCTGGGGCCACAACTGCAGGCTGTTTGTATCCAGCAATTGGAGTCTGTGGCGCAGAGCTTGGCAGCCTTGGAGAGTGGTCAGGCGGTGTTGATCGATAACAGCGTTGTTGATGCCTTTTCTGGTGGTGACCTTTCATCTTTGCATGAAGTGCTTGAGGGGCCGTCTTCTCTTTCCGGTGTGCTCGCCGGGATTTATATCGCCGAAGATTTAACCGCAGCGCTGGCGAAGCGCTCGGGATTGCAGGCCCACGAGTCCATAATCACCCGAGATGGACTTTGGTTCGGCCCCAACTGGCTGCGGGTAAATCGAGCCAGCGATGCCGAGGCTGGCGTCTTGGCGCGCAAGCAAGATCTCGAAACGCTGGGGCAGGAGATGGCCCTTTGTGAAGAGCAGATAGAGAGCATCGCTGAGCAGCGTGAATCCCTGCGTACCCAGACGTTTGACCTGGAGCGCTGGATGGATCAGTCCCGCACTGAGTCCGAGCAGTTGGGCCGCCGAGAGGCCGAATTGCGCAGTCAGTTGTCCGCTCACCGCGCGCGCGCCGAGCAGATGAGCGAGCGCCGTATTCGCATTGAGCAGGAAATTTCTGAGGTGCGTGAGCAGCAGGAGTTTGAGGGAGAATCCCTGTCGGAATCACGCCTGCTATTGCAGGAGGCTGTAGAGGCGATGAGCGACGATACAGATCGTCGCGAAACGCTAATGGCGCGCAGGGAGGAATTGCGCGAAGCTTTGGATGCGGTGCGCCAGCGTGCTCGGGAGGATAAGGATCGGGCGCATGAATTGGCCATGCGTGAACAGTCAGTGCGCACGCAGATGGTCTCTCTTGAGCGTACCTTGCAGGTGATGGATGGGCAGTTGGAACGGTTGCGCAGCCGGCGCACTCAGCTGCAAGAACAAATGGCAGAGACCGAGGATCCCTCGCAGGATTTCCAGATGGAGCTGGAGGAAAAGCTTGGGGAGCGCATTGAGGTTGAAACAGAGCTCACTGGTGCGCGAAAAAAACTGGAAGAGGTCGAAGTTGGACTGCGCGAGCAGGAACAGGAGCGGCACAAAGTAGAGGCTGCCCTGCAGGGCGTGCGCGCACAGTTGGAGCAAGAGCGGCTCTCCGCCCAGACGCTCGAGGTCCAGCGCAACGGCTTGGTCGAGCAGCTGCGTGAGAATGAGCACGATATTGATCAGTTGCTTGAGCAACTACCTGGCGATCTGACGATCAAACAGGTTCAGGAAGATTTGGAATTGGTAGCTGCGCGCATTTCGCGCTTAGGGCCTATTAACCTCGCGGCTATCGATGAGTACAAACTGGAGTCGGAACGCAAGAACTATCTTGACCGCCAGCATGGGGATTTGACGGAGGCGTTGGAGACTTTGGAAAACGCAATTAAAAAGATCGACAAGGAAACGAGAAGCCGCTTTAAGGAAACCTTTGATCAGGTAAATGCGGGCCTGCAAGAACTTTTCCCGAAAGTGTTCGGTGGTGGCAATGCCTATCTGGAGCTGACTGGTGAAGACTTGCTCGATACCGGTATCACGATTATGGCGCGTCCACCGGGCAAGCGTAACAGTACGATCCACCTGCTTTCGGGTGGAGAAAAGGCGCTGACCGCGATCGCATTGGTTTTCTCAATTTTCCGCTTGAATCCCGCACCTTTCTGTATGCTGGATGAGGTGGATGCACCCCTTGACGACGCTAACGTAGGCCGTTACGCACGAATGGTTAAAGAAATGTCAGAACATGTTCAGTTCATCTATATTACCCACAACAAGATTGCAATGGAGATGGCGGATCAGCTGCTGGGTGTAACCATGCACGAGCCGGGCGTATCCCGTTTGGTGTCAGTAAATGTGGAAGAAGCAGCTGAGCTGGCTTCTGCATAAGAGCGTAAGGGAGAGGCGCTAAATAATGGATAACTGGCTGGTTACAATTCTGGTTGTCGTTCTGTTAGTAATTGTGCTCGATGGTGTTCGTCGGGCTATTTTACGGCAGCGCGCAGCAGTTAAGGTCTCCCGCAATCTGTCGCGGGCTATGCAATCCGAAGTAAAGACTGAAGCTGACCCTGTGTCTGAAAGAGCACAGGAAGAACCCCCGATTGAGAAACTTCGCGAGCCGGATGAAGCCAAGCCCGCAACGAGTGAATTGCCCGGGCAGGTTCGGGTGGTCCAGCGCCGGGCGCTGGAGGATGCACTGCATGTCAACCGCCAGGTTCAGGAGAGCTTTATTTCCTCTCGCAAGCCCCTCGCGGGCAGTAGTCCACAGAGAAGCCCTGAAGAGCAAGGTATTTTGGATCTGGGCGAGCAGGTGCCCACCTTGATGGAGTCGGTTGGAGAGGATCAGCGTTACGAACCCGAGTTAGACGAGGCGGGAAGTCTGCAAGCACTGGATGTCGAGGCAGCCCCTGAGCGGAATGGCGTGAGTGAGGAAATTGGGGCTGAAGAAGCCTCCCTGAGCCGGGCTCTGGATCAACCGGAAACGGCATCTTCAGTACGGGAAGTGCTCGTTATTAATGTGATGGCTCCAGAGGGGGATTATTTCGAAGGGAATGATCTACTTCGTGTGATGGTAGCTAGCGGAATGCGCTTTGGCGAGATGAATATTTTTCATTATCACGAAGAGGGGGGCGCAGATGGGGCGGTGATATTCAGTCTGGCCAATATCGTGGTACCAGGAGTTTTCGATTTAGCACAAATGGAAGAATTTGCTACACCGGGAGTTAGCCTGTTTTTGGCGCTCCCAGTCCAGGAGGAAGCCGTTAAGGCCTTCAATCAGCTACTTTCGACTTCCTATAACATTGCCGAGTTGCTCGGTGGTGAGTTGAAAGACGAAAATCGCAGCGTGTTTACTGCACAAACTGCCGAGCATTACCGTCAGCGTGTAGTGGAATATCAGCGTCGCAGAGCATTGGCTATAGCGCAAAGCTGATCGAGCGATCAAAAATATATCGGTTTCGATTTTACATACAAATGCGGCCCGAGCTTACGACTAATTTTAATTTAGAAATTAGTCGTAAGCTCGGGCCGCAT
Organism: Microbulbifer okhotskensis; assembly: GCF_023895975.1. GTDB lineage: Bacteria > Pseudomonadota > Gammaproteobacteria > Pseudomonadales > Cellvibrionaceae > Microbulbifer > Microbulbifer okhotskensis. The sequence continues at coordinate 11,440 of NZ_JALBWM010000084.1, read as the reverse complement.
TTGTATGTAAAATCGAAATCGAGATTATTTCCCTAACAATTACTTAAATCACTCGAACAGCCGATGAGTCATCAAACTATTTCTTCTGATGTGCGCGAGCGCGTACAGGAACTACACGAAATCCTCCAGCGCGCGAATCATCAATACTATGTACTGGATGATCCCGAGCTACCTGATATTGAATACGATCGACGCCTGCGTGAATTGCAGGATCTCGAAAGTGAATATCCACAACTGCAGACACCCGACTCCCCAACGCAGCGGGTAGGTGCCGAGCCGCTTTCCTTTTTTGAGGAGGTTCGCCATGAGGTGCCGATGCTGTCTTTGGATAACGCCTTTAATAATGAGGAATTGTTGGAGTTTGATCGCCGGGTGTGCGAGCGCTTGAACAGCAAAGGCCCGATCGAATATGCCTGTGAACCCAAGCTGGATGGTATCGCGGTCAGTCTGTTGTATCGCAATGGTGTGCTTGTGCGTGCAGCGACACGGGGCGATGGCACCACCGGTGAAAACATCACTCAAAATGTACGCACGGTGGGCTCAGTTCCACTGCGTTTGCATCAGGGTGACATAAGCTACCCCGGTATTTTGGAGGTGCGCGGTGAGATTTATATGCCTAAGACCGGTTTTGCCGAATTAAACCGGAAAGCCGCTTCCGTAGGTGAGAAGCTCTTTGTAAATCCGCGCAACGCGGCTGCGGGCAGCCTGCGCCAATTGGACTCCCGTGTTACTGCGCAGAGACCGTTGGAGTTGTGTGTTTATGGGACTGGCCTGGTCGAGGGCGGTGAATTACCGGACGAGCATGTGAATACCCTGCAGCTGCTGGGGCAGTGGGGGTTTCGCACCAATCGGGAGATGCGCGCAGCAAAAGATATCCAGGGATGTATTGATTACTATCGAGAGATTGGCGACAAGCGAGAGAGTCTTCCCTACGATATTGACGGCATTGTTTTTAAGGTTAACAGTATTCCTCTGCAGCGCCGTCTTGGCTTTGTCGCACGCGCACCACGCTGGGCTATGGCGTATAAGTTTCCCGCTCAAGAAGAAATGACAGAGCTATTGGATGTTGAGTTCCAGGTGGGGCGCACCGGCGCGGTGACACCCGTAGCGCGATTGAAGCCTGTCTTTGTGGGGGGCGTTACTGTATCCAATGCCACCTTGCACAATCGCGATGAGATCGAGCGACTTGGTGTGATGATTGGTGATACCGTGATTATCCGCCGTGCCGGGGATGTGATTCCGCAGGTGGTTTCTGTGGTTGAGAAAGAACGTAAGCCTGGCGGGCAGGTTATTGAGTTTCCCGGTCATTGCCCGGTGTGTGGCTCTCCGGTGGAATCGACACCGGGCGAGGCTGCTGTCCGCTGTAGCGGTGGCTTGATTTGCAGCGCTCAGCGCAAACAGGCCATCAAGCATTTTGCCTCGCGCAAAGCTATGGATATCGATGGCCTGGGAGACAAGTTGGTGGAGCAACTGGTGGATGAGGGCTTGCTGCATTCGGTGTCCGGGCTCTTCCGTCAGACTTTGGAACAGCTCGCAGGGCTTGAGCGAATGGGGCAGAAATCCGCACAAAACCTTCTGGATGCACTGGAGAAAAGTAAAGAAACCACTCTTCCCAAATTCCTCTATGCACTGGGTATCCGCGAGGTGGGCGAGGCCACAGCACGCAATCTGGCAGGGCACTTTGGTGAGTTGCAACCCTTGATGGCAGCAGATGTTGAAGCCTTGCAGGAGGTGGAGGATGTGGGGCCAGTTGTTGCGCACTTTGTGGCAGAGTTTTTCCAGCAGCCTCATGCGCAGGAAGAAGTCGAGGCTTTGCAGCAGGCGGGAGTGCATTGGGCGGCGGAGGAAACGGATGGTTTGGATCAACCCCTGGCGGGGCAGACCTGGGTCCTAACCGGTAAGTTGGAAACGCTTTCCCGAGGTGAAGCTAAAGATTATTTGCAGCGCCTGGGGGCGAAAGTGGCGGGTAGCGTTTCTGTCAAGACGAGTACTTTGGTGGCGGGCCCCGGTGCGGGTTCAAAATTGTCCAAGGCGCAGGAGTTGGATATCACCGTATTGAGTGAGGAAGAATTGCTGGATTTACTGCGTGAACGCGGCTTTGAAATTTAGCGCGGGGTGCTGCAGGCGGAGTGTGGTTAGCTGCGAGACCGCCGAACTTTTGTGCAGTGGAAAGGTTCGTAGTTTGTTTTGTGGCTTTCTAGTCGCTTCACCGTTAAAGTTAACCCCCTAGATCTGTTTTGCCCCGGATGCCTGATGTCCGGTGGTGCTGTGGTAAGGAATGGAATTAATGCTTCAGGGCGATCAGGAATCCATAGTTTACGGTTGTATTAAAGACAGCAATAGCCTTGCGGGCGGCAGTGATCGGCGCAGAATTAATCGCAATGCTGTGCTCGCTTTGCCCAGTGCGGATGAGTGGCCCTTTCTGTGTCGGGATATGTTTTCAATCCCCACCATCAAGGTGAAGCAATCCCAATATCAAACCGATGTAATCCATTTTGGGGCCTCCTATCGTGCAGTGGAGTACGAATGGGATCTCTGGATACAGAAGTTTGAAGAACTCCTCAAAAGTATGTACTGGGTCTCGGCAACGGTGCACCTCGAAACCGAACTCTCCGGTGTACATTCTTTCAGTTGGGAGTCTGCCGGGCTCTTCCATGAGCCTGGTAGTGGCGATATGCAGGTGCGCTGTGAGTGGACCCAGGAAGGGCGGGTGAGTATCTAGCTGGAGGTTGAAAAAGGACTTCCGTGACTTTTTTAACCTGTGTTTGGAGTCCTGATACCCCTGCTCGGGTTATCAGCCCGCCAATTCTGGTTTGGGCCTTGCTGGCGCAAGGTCCTTTCGTCAATTGAGTTGTCTTTGTTGCCCCTTCGGTTCAAATTCTCCCTCTTGTCATAAATTTTACCTATCCTCTTCCTCCTGCAACTATATTCCCTACTAGTCTCTAGCACTGAAACTTTGGTCTGTTAAAGTGTTCATGGCTAGTCGGTACTATTAACCTGACTATGAAATAAATGAGTTCCCATTTTTTCATTGTCGCCAGTGAAATACTGGTGCGGACACGCAAGTCTGCGGGTATTGCACAGGTTCGCGCCGGCCTTTTGCTGGCGGTGGCACATCCTTGTGCCGTATCAATACGTTAACTTGTCTATCGGGTTAATAGCGTGCCTCAGCTGAAATACTAAAAGCCAGATTATAAGAATTGGCGCGAACAGGGCGCCCTATCAGGAAGGAATAAACATGATGAAACCCAGTACTTTGCTATTCGCCAGCGCTCTGATGCTATCGCCGCTGCTACATGCGGCCGAACATGAAGCCAAAGCTGAGATGACAGGCAAGGCTCCGGCAGAGGCCAAGCTGTACATTATCTCTCCCCAAAATGGAGAAAAGGTCCCAAAGACCTTTGTTGTAAAGTTTGGCTTGTCGGGAATGGGGGTGGCTCCAGCGGGCGTCGAGCGCGATAACACGGGCCATCATCACTTGCTTATCGATGTCGATGACATGCCTGATATGAGTAAACCCCTGCCAGCGAGCAAGAATATTATCCATTTCGGCGGTGGCCAAACAGAAACACAGGTAACCTTGCCGCCGGGCAAGCATACGCTACAACTGGTGCTGGGAAACTATATGCACATTCCCCATAAGAAACCGATTATGTCCAAGAAAATTACCGTCGAGGTCGAGTAGCACCGTAGCGGTAAAATACATTTCTAGTAGTGCATTGAGTGCACTCGGGGAGATCAAAATGGGTGGTGAATTTCGCATAGAGCGGGACAGTTTGGGTGAAGTCCAGGTGCCGTCGGAGGCAATGTACGGTGCTCAGACTCAGCGCGCAGTGGAAAACTTTCCAGTTAGCGGCCACAGGTTACCGGCGGAGTTTATCCGGGCCATGGTGCTGATTAAGAAGTCTGCAGCTGAGGCAAACCGAGACTTGGGATTACTGAAAAAGGCACAGGCTGCAGCCATCATCGACGCCTGTGACAATCTCAGTGATTTGGACTTCGCCACCCATTTCCCCGTCGATATTTACCAGACGGGTTCTGGTACCAGTTCAAATATGAACGTTAACGAAGTGCTTGCGCACCTCGCTGAGAGACACAGTGATCAAAAGATCAGTCCAAATGATCATGTGAACATGAGTCAGAGCAGTAATGATGTGGTGCCCACCGCCATCCATGTCTCAGCACTCTTGACCATGCGCGATACATTGCTGCCCGCACTGCGACACCTGCATACCGGTTTGTGCGAAAAGTCGACCGAACTGGAGAGTATTGTAAAAACCGGCCGCACCCATTTAATGGATGCGGTGCCGATGACGATGGCTCAGGAAGTCGGGGGTTGGGCAGCGCAGATAGAAGCCTGTCGGGAGCGCTTTCGTTCTGTTATGCCCCGGCTTGCACAATTGGCCCAGGGCGGGACTGCTATTGGCACCGGACTCAATGCCCACCCGGATTTTGCTGAGCTTTTCGCTCAAAAAGTCAGCGCGCACACTTCTCATCAGTTCCGCCCGGCGGAAAATTTTTTTACCGCCATATCGAGCCAGGATACGGCGGTGGAACTGTCCGGTCAGCTCAAGGTGCTGGCGGTTTCCCTGATGAAAATTGCGAACGACTTGCGCTGGATGAACAGTGGTCCCCTTGCGGGCTTGTCTGAGATTGCCCTGGAGGCTTTGCAGCCCGGCAGCAGTATCATGCCCGGCAAAGTGAATCCCGTAATTGCTGAATCAGTAACTATGGTTTGTGCGCGTGTGATAGGAAATGACACGACCGTTGCTGTGGCAGGTCAAAGTGGGAACTTCCAGCTGAATGTGATGTTGCCCCTAATTGCCAGCACTCTGCTGGAGAGCACGAATTTACTCGCCAATGCTTCAACACTGTTGGCGGACCGCGCCATTGCAAATTTTGCGGTTAATCGTGCACATATTGATGAGAAGCTGGGGCGCAACCCGATTTTGGTCACCTCGCTGAATCCTGTTATTGGTTATCTCAAGGCAGCGGAGATTGCCAAGGCAGCCTATGCCAGTGGCAGACCTGTTTTGGATGTCGCTGTTGAAATGACAGACCTGGATCGCAAAACACTCGAGGATTTACTGGAACCGGCGCACTTGGCTAAAGGCGGTCTGATCAGCTAGCAGTGTGCTAGTTAGCGGGTCCTGTAGGGCTGCTCAGGCGAAAAAGGCGATTCCGAGTAGTATTAAGGAGATGATGACAGTTAGGCTCATCAGCCAGTTAAAAAGGCTTAAAAGAGTCGCCCGATCTTCAGGTTCCAGCATTCTTCTGCTCATTCGTGCCTCCTGCGGCGTTGACAGAAACCTGCCAATCCCTCACGATTCGACGCCGCGTCGGTACCGGGTGCCGACAATACAATGGTAGCGCCACAATATGTGGTGGCCTGACCTGTTTCGATAATCAATGTATCCAGATTCCCATGGCTAAAAGAAGTCGCCGCTCCTTTATCACCAGTGTTCTCGCGTGTGTCGCATTTGTAGTCGCAGCAATTTATAGTTGGGACCTGCCTGTGCGGGACGTTTTCACCTATTTCATCTTATTGCTGGTGGCGCTGATTGTCATCATTGTTGGGGCGCTGGGATGTGGGGCTTTATTGAATTGGTTGCGTAGGCGTAAATAGATAGATGGCGTCAAAGGAAGAGGATATTCGCATACCCATTGCCTACCTGGAGCGATTGCTGGAGGAGGCCACCAAACACGGGTGTGACCGCAAGGAGCTTTTAGCTTCAGTTGATATTGACAGTGCCGAGTTGCTGGGTGTTTCCGCATTTTCAGCCGTCAAATATGGACGCTTGTATCAGCGGGTTATGTGGCTGGCACAGAATGAATGGTTTGGCATGCTCAGTGGCGGGCGAGTTCGCTCGGGTTCTTTTCGCTTGTTGTGCCTGGCTGTGGTTAATTGTGCGACACTCCGGCAGGCAATTACCCTGTGTGCGGAGTTTATGGAAATCTGCCGGGGCTTCAAGGTAAAGCCCGTGCTCGAAGAGGGTGATCACGGGCGCGAGCGGGTAGAAATTTGTGGTATCAGCTCGTTGGCAAACGGGGAGTTTGAGCAGTTGCTTGGAACTACCAGTCCCAGCGTTATCCGCACGACTCTGGCGGTTTGGCACAGGTTCTATTGCTGGCTGGTTGGGCGGGAAATCCCGCTTGCCCGGTTGCATTTTTCATTCTCTTGTCCAGAGGAGTTTCGCAGTCTCGCGCAGAGTGAAGCGAATGAGCTGTTGTTTGGGCAGCCGGTTAATGCCCTTGAATACGATACGCGCTATCTGGAATACCCGGTTGTGCAAAGCCCGCAGATGGTTGAAGACTTTATCCGCACCGCGCCCTACCACCTGGTGATTAGTGATGGCAGTGCCAACAGTATCAAGACCAAGGTCAAAACTATTTTGAATCGGGATGTGAGTGAGTCAATGCCTGCAGCTGAGGCTGTGGCCGAACGGCTCAATATGTCGGTAACGACACTGCGTCGCCGCTTGCAGCAGGAGGGAACTTCCTACCAGAAATTGAAAGATGAATGTCGAATGGAGGCTGCTTTCCACTACCTGAGTTGCCCGGATCTCTCCAACGGACAAATTGCGGAAATGCTCGGGTTTGATGAATCCAGTGCTTTTTTTCGCGCGTTTAAGAAGTGGACGGGTATCACGCCAGGTGAATACCGCCGTGGTGGCCGAGCCGCAGCCGGTCTAGACATTTGACCAGACCGGTGACGTTTTCTCACCTTCTCGCCTCGATTTGTCAGCGCTTTGGACGGGTTTCGCCATAGAGGGGGGCGCTCGCTTACTACTATGATGAACCAATCTTAGAAATTAGTCATAAATATGACTGAATGGTTTTTCATTCAGTCTCGAACATAAGCGAATTGAGGGTATCAGGATGACCGATATCAAAATGCCACTGCGTGATTTGCGTTTCGTGATGAGCGAAATGCTGGACACAGAGAAGCATTATGAATCACTTGGATATGAGGAGGCCACTCCTGATGTCGTGGATGCCATCCTGGAAGAGGGTGCAAAGTTTTGTGAAAACGTACTGGCACCGTTAAATCAAATTGGCGACCAGCAGGGCTGTACCTGGAAAGATGGTGAAGTTACCACCCCTGAAGGTTTTAAAGAAGCTTACCAGCAGTTCGTAGAAGCTGGCTGGGCTGCACTTCCCCACGATCCGGAGTACGGTGGCCAGGGTCTGCCCCCCTCTCTCGGCACCATAATGAGTGAGATGGTTGGCACTGCTAACTGGTCTTGGGGTATGTACCCCGGCTTGTCCCACGGCGCTATGAACACCCTGGAAGAGCATGGCACCGAAGAGCAGAAGCAGGTTTACCTGACCAAGCTTGTCGAAGGCAGCTGGACCGGCACTATGTGTCTGACCGAGCCGCATTGTGGTACCGACCTGGGTATGCTGCGCAGCAAAGCCGAGCCCAATAGCGATGGCTCCTACGCGATTTCTGGAACAAAAATCTTTATCTCTGCGGGTGAGCACGACATGACCGATAATATCGTTCATATCGTCCTGGCGCGCCTGCCAGATGCGCCTGCAGGTACCAAGGGTATCTCCCTGTTTATCGTGCCGAAGTTCCTGCCCAACGCCGATGGCGCTGCGGGTGAGCGCAACGGTGTGGCTTGTGGCTCTCTGGAGCACAAAATGGGTATCCACGGTAACGCTACTGCGGTCCTGAATTTCGATGGCGCTAAAGGCTACTTGATCGGTGAGGCGAACAAAGGCTTGAGCTATATGTTCACCTTTATGAATACCGCTCGCCTGGGTACCGCCCTGCAAGGCCTGTCCCATTCTGAGATTGGCTTCCAGAAATCCCTGGCTTACGCCAAAGATCGGCTGCAGATGCGTTCTCTGTCTGGTGTGAAGAACCCAGAGGGCCCAGCTGACCCGATTATCGTTCACCCGGACGTGCGCCGCATGCTGATGACCCAGAAGGCCATTTCTGAAGGCGGCCGTATGTTGGTTGTTACCTGTGCGCAACTCGTTGATGTTACCCACAAAGGTGACGACGAAGCGAAGAAATCCGCAGATGATATGCTGGCGTTCCTGACTCCAATTGCAAAAGCATTTTTGACTGAGGCTGGTTGTGAGTCCGCCAACCTGGGTATGCAGTGCTTCGGTGGCCACGGCTATATCGCTGAGTGGGGTATGGAGCAAAACGTCCGCGATGCTCGTATCTCCACCATCTACGAAGGGACTACTGGTATTCAGGCCCTCGACCTGTTGGGTCGTAAGGTCCTGATGACTCAGGGCGAATTGCTGCGTGGTTTTACCAAGAAAGTACACAATTTCTGCCAGGCAGAAATTGATAATGAAGCGCTGGCTCCTTTCGTTACCAAGCTGCAAGAATTGAACAAGCAGTGGGGCGACCTGACCTTGCATGTTGGTGGCAAGGCGATGGAAAACCCTGACGAAGTTGGTGCGGCTTCCGTAGATTACCTGATGTTCTCTGGTTACACGGTACTGGCTTATCTGTGGGCATCTGCGGCTAAAGTTGCCAATGAAAAACTGGCAGCCGGTACAGGTGAAGAAGATTTCTACCGGGCGAAACTCACCACTGCACGCTTCTACTTCGAGCGTATCCTTCCTCGCACATCTAGCCATGCGACCTCCATGTTGAGTGGCGCTAGCAGCCTGATGGAATTGGATGCTGAGCATTTTGCATTCTGATCCCACCTTCAAGTAAAAAAAACCGCCGGCCAAGACCGGCGGTTTTTTTGTCAGCATTTAAGCGGCTTATAACGGAGAGACTCCGATGCAATTGCCGGATTCAGTCCGAGAGCGCTTTTGGCGCCTAGCTTGTTCGTACCCGCTGGCTCGGGTACAGTTCCGGCTGCCGGATGCCTGTGATTTTTATATCTATGTCTCAGGTGCCGCCAAAGATTACAAGGTTATTTCAGAATTTGGTCAGGCTGACAATCCAGAACTAACATTGGAAATGGAAAATAGCACTCTCAGTGCTATATTGGATGGCCAGTTAAGCGGGCGCCACGCTTTTCTATTGGGGGATGTGCAATATTCTGGAAATCGTGAATTGGCCGCAGCATTGGCAGGTTTGTTTCCTGCGAACAGTGAAGAGGGGGATGTGTTAGGGAAGGCCTGAGACCCTTCTTTCTCACTGTCTCAAAGATACTTCAAACAATAAATAAATTCTCGCTGGCCCTGAATATGGCAGCTTTCGCCTATGGTGACGGAAGGTGTGGGTAGGCGATGACAACAATCAGGAATGGGAGAAGAGAGTTGGACATTGATCGCAGCATACTTGATGTCTTTAAAGGCGCTTGCACCAAATACGGTGACCGACCGGCCTTCACATGCCTGGGGCGAACGCTTTCTGTAGGCGATATTGATACCCTCAGCGGAAAATTTGCCTCTTATTTACAAAATCACACTGACCTGAAGCCCGGCGACCGTATTGCTGTTCAACTACCCAATGTATTGCAGTATCCCGTGGTTGTTTTCGGTGCTTTGCGCGCAGGTTTGGTAGTGGTCAATACTAACCCGCTATACACCCAGCGTGAGCTGAAGCATCAACTGAGTGATTCTGGAGCCAAGGCTCTGGTAGTTTTGGCAAATATTGCCGATACCGCTTCGGCCGTCGTTGCCGAGACCGATGTAAAACAAGTTATTGTCACTGAAGTTGCGGATCTGCACAGCCCGCTAAAGCGTACATTGATTAATAGTGTTGCCAAGTACGTTAAGAAAATGGTGCCTGAGTTTTCTTTCGTGAATCAGGTGGGCTTCCGTGAAGTTCTAGCGAAAGGTGCTGAGCGTCCACATACAGACGTTGAGCGGACTAAAGAGGATATTGCAGTTCTGCAATATACTGGCGGTACTACCGGTGTTGCCAAGGGGGCCATGCTAACCAATGGCAACCTGGTTGCTAATATGGAGCAGGTGCTTGAAGCTTTTGCTACGGGTATGAAGGAGGGCGAGGAATTCTATATCGCGCCTTTACCGCTCTATCATATTTACGCTTTTACCATTCATTGTATGTGCTTGTTCTCTTCGGGTAACCACTCCCTGCTGATTCCCAACCCTCGCGATATTCCAGGTTTTGTTAAAACCCTGAAAGGACTGCGTTTCACCGGATTTGTTGGACTGAATACCTTATTCAACGGCTTGATGCTCAATAAGGAATTTGCCGAGCTGGATTTTAGTAAGTTGCACTCTACCGCTTCGGGGGGCATGGCGTTGACTCGCGATACCGCCAAGCGTTGGGAGGAAATGACCGGTTGTATGATTATGGAGGGTTACGGTATGACCGAAACCTCCCCGGTTGTTTCGTTCAACCCCACCGATGGTGTCCAGTTGGGGACTGTCGGTATTCCAGTTCCGGGTACAGAAATTAAAGTCGTTGATGAGAATGGCAATGACCTGCCCAATAATTCACCGGGTGAGTTGTGCGTGCGTGGTCCTCAGGTCATGAAAGGCTATTGGCAGCGCCCTGAAGCCACCGCAGATACCATTGATGCTGAGGGTTGGCTTAATACTGGAGACATGGCTGTAATACAGGATGATGGCTATATCAAAATCGTGGACCGTAAAAAGGACATGATTATTGTTTCCGGCTTTAATGTATACCCCAATGAGATTGAGGATGTCGTCAGCGCGCATCCGAAGGTTACAGAAGCGGCAGCCATTGGTATTCCCGATGAGAAAAGTGGTGAGCAGGTTAAATTATTCCTGGTCAAGGCTGATCCGTCTTTAACTGAAGATGAAATAATCGCGTTTTGTCGTGAGAATTTGACCGCTTATAAAGTACCTAAGCGTGTCGAGTTCCGAGAGGATCTGCCCAAAACGAACGTGGGTAAAATTCTTCGCCGTGAACTTCGCGATGAAGAGATTAAAAAGCTCGAGGCGGTTAGCGCCTGATTCGAGTGTTTGCGAAAGTCTAAAATGCCTCGCTGGAAACAGTGGGGCTTTTTTATGTCTGGGAGATGGGGGTTTGGACTGGAAAGCTATCTAGCAGATTAATGAAAAGTAATTTGCAGGAGCAGGCTAACCCAGACCGGGGACGCATGTCGGTAAGCGCTCAGTTAACCCCACCCTTTAATTTATTCGGCAGCTCTGCACCTGTTTTACCCTGAAGCTTCCAGGGCAATAAAGCTTCAATATCCTCAACGGTCTTTGCGCGAGGCAAGTCGGTATAAACCCGGCGTAGGTAATCATACGGCTCGAGCCCATTGGCTTTGGCTCCTCTGGGAGTATCACTAAATAACCAGTTCTTGCGACCGATCACAAAGGGGCGAATGGCATTTTCGGCTGCGTTATTGTCGATATTTAGCTGTCCATCCTCGGTGTAAACCGTCAGCTTTTCCCTGTTCTTATGCAGATATCCCAATGCCTTTCCGAGAGCGGTTTTCGGCAGTATTTTAGGAAGGAGTTATTGTCAATTCTGGTGTTCAACAGGCCTGATCAAGCAGCGCTCTGGTCG
>NZ_JALBWM010000083.1 GCF_023895975.1 Microbulbifer okhotskensis | reverse complement strand
GTCATCTCTTTTTTGCTAATAGTAAAGAAATGACACAGAATTCTGAACACTACCTTGGCGAAGCCACCCTTGGTCTTGGTCAACTTGCGGAACTGTCTGTGTGCAGCCTCCACCGCATTTGTGATTCTACCCATCAACAACGGACACGCCACTAAGCGGCTAGTTGTTCCAGCGCGGATACCGGCAGCTGCATCTGGATGCCACCGGGCAATGTTAGCTCAACCGAAGCCTGTAAAGCAGGCATAGATATGGGTATTAGCTTAGGGCGGCCCTTATTCTGCTTGCTGAGCTTTAACTGGTATTGCTGGCAATATGCCGTTTGGGAAAGGCCGCTGCTGTTCCAGGCATTGATGTGTTCCTGCCAGAATTCGGCTTTGCTCTGGGTATTCATTGAGATTTCTTGATCGTTAAAGCTCAGGAGAATAGAGAAAATTTGGCTGGTGTTTTAGATGGGGTTACTTGATCGCTTAGTACGTCAGGATAAGCTGGCGGTGAATAAAGGGTGGAAGTCCCTGTGGGGTAAGAGTTAACCACTCACCCCAGCCTCGAGCGTGCGGGTAACCTCACAAGTGAAGTGTTAGCAGAGTTGCTTGCAGGCTAGGTATTGAGCCACGTAATCAAGTTGTTCCGAGTGCTGATGCCGTTAAGCGATGCAGAAAGCAATATGTTACACGCCGTCATTGTAAGGCATGTAACAACTCGGCGGGGTCGGAGACCCTATGCAGGCAAGTACATTCAACGCACGGAACCTGAGAGATCCTGAATGATGTCTCTTCAAATTGAGCCTTGAGAGAGTAAATTGTGAATCGAAAAGCGAGTAATACAATTTATCTTATCTTATCTTATCTTATCTTATCGAATCGTCAGGAAGTCGGACAAAATCATAGTACTGGAGAAGTTCGCGAACAATGCGTTTAGAAATAAAAGCAGCGGAGTGGGTGGAGGGAAGGATTTTGACTGAGAGGAACGCAAGCGAAGTCAACCGTGGCCAGACACAGAGCTGGAGTCCCACGATGTCAGAAATCGCCTGCGTACGTCAAATAGCAAATAAAGATAGGCAGCAATCATTCACGGCCTTAATGCATCATTTTACCTTGGGGCTACTCCGCCAGAGTTTTTATAAACTTAAGCGGCAGGCAGCGAAAGGTGTTGATGGAGTCAGTTGGTATAGCTATCAAGAGGAGCTAGAGGTTCGGCTACTGGATCTACAATCGCGAATACAGCAAGGCCGCTACAAACCAAAACCTGCACGGCGTGTTTACATACCGAAGGGGAATGGAGAGCAGCGACCATTAAGTATTCAGTGCGTTGAGGACAAGCTTGTTCAGCAGGCAGTAGTAACGCTTCTCAATGAAATCTATGAAACCGATTTCAAAGGTTTTTCTTACGGCTTTAGATCAGCACGCAGTCAACACGATGCGTTAGATGTACTCACTTACGGGATTTGCAAAAGAAAGTGAATTGGGTGTTGGATCTGGATATACGTCAGTTCTTCGATACAGTAGAACATGGCTGGCTCATTCGAATGATCCAACATGCGTACGCGATAAGCGGTTGATTAAAATGATTACACCCTGGAAAAAGGTGGGTATGGTTGATGAGGGCGGTGCGAGGAAACCAGCAAACTGTGGGTTACCGCAGGAAGCCGTAATATCTCCTTTGCTGTCCAATCTGGGCATATGAACTATTACAGTGTGCCCGAAAATAGTCAGAGTGTCTCACTGTTTTGTAATGAAATAGTGAAGCGATGGTTTAAAATACTCCGCCGCCGTAGCCAGCGTTTTACGCTTATTTGGAAGCGTTTTGACCCCTGGGTCAGGCGTTTACTTCCATCAGTGCGCGTTGTCCACCCCTATCCAGAAATGAGATTTCGTGTTAAATACTCGAAGTAGGAGCCGTATGCGTTAGTAGCGCACGTACGGATCTGTACGGGGGGCATCGGGTGACCGGTGTTCCTACCGTGACCGGACATTTTAGCGAAAACAGTTTTCACTACATCGTCCATGGGCAGGTATTGTTTTAATTTCAAGTGAGAACCTTATTTTCTCAGTATCTGACCGTGGCTACTACCTATTTTCCCCTTAAAGCTGTCCGAAGTGTTACCATTATTTAGAGGCATGAGTCTTTCTAGGTAATCTATCTTAGACTCTGCGAGATCGACAAAATCTCTACAGCTTTCCGCACCACAAATGACACCAAAGAACATGCTAAGAAATATATCTGGCGGGGCGTGTAGCTTGTGCCGATCAACTCGAGGATCTTCCATATTGCCAAAGTGATGTAAAATGCCAACACTACCCATCTTACCCAAAAACACTCTATGCACTAAAAAGGATGGCTATTCTAGGTCTATTTGTTTGTTTTCATATCGATTGATATGGGACAGCTCTGCCCCTTTATCTGACCGTCAACAGCACAAGCTTGTCCTTCTGAAAGAGTTATGCATCTAAGATTTCGCTCAAATTCTGTGGGCCAGCTGTATTGGCCTGGGTGGTTTTCAGCCGTTTGTTGGAGAATGGATATCGGTATGTGAGCTGAATAAATTTACTTGCTTCGTCAGTAGTTGACGTGCTTTCTCTGCAATCTGGATTGCTTTCCAGGAATATGTAAGTCTCCTGATCGTTAAAAGTCAGGAGTGTATTTGTATAGGTTTCAGTTTTCCAATTAGATTTTTTTGAATACTTACTATGAGGGGAGGTAAATGGATTTTGTTTTCGTTTGGCTATACGGTATGAAGGATTTACATAGGCCGGCTCAACTAAAAAATAGCTGCGTAAACCTAAGCCTGGGTGGTCGAAAATTGTTCACCTCCTCCTAATTGGTACTAATCGAGTAATTTGCGTTGCCAACACCGTTTATCCATACGACTCGCGCTGTAAGCGCTGAAAATATCCACTCCTTAGCTGCGGTTACCATTTTTGGGGTATTGCTAATGGCTGCCTGGGCCCTTTGGTTTTTCACTCAGGAAATCACGACTTACAGTGTGAGTGATCAAGCCAGGTTAGAGCAAGAACATAATACTGTTCATGTCAGTACGCAGAGAGAGGGCAGAGTAGTTTCTATTCTAGCTGTACTAGGCGATACCCTTAATTCAGGAGACCTATTGGTGAAGTTGGATACTTCGTCTTTTGACCTGGACCTAACTGGAGATGGCCTAGTTTTGAACAGTCTTTCCGCTCAGCTTGAATCAATAAAGCTAGAACAGTCCCTGATAGATAATAAGTACGTAGAGGACGATAAGGCCCTGCAGGATCAGCTTCAGATCTACATGCAGAAGTACCAATTACAGCAGAGCAATCAAAAAATTCAGGCGGATGTGACTAATCGTTATGAGATGCTATTGGAGAAGCAACAGAGTTCGGAGCTTGACTATCTTGCTGCGAAGCGTACTTACCAGCAAATGGCAATGGAAACTTTGCAAGTAAAATCGGAAATAGAGCTCATAAAAGATCGGCTGGAGCAAATTTCTCATGAGTATCAGTTAGAGGTCAGTACGCTACAGCAGCGGCGTGCAAACATTGAGCAGAAACTTGTGGAGACTGATACTCGTATTCAACAGAGTAGTTTGGCGGTGAATGAACAAGAGTTGCGCGCACCTATCTCAGGAACATTGGCATCACTTGCTGAGATTCGTGAGGGAGAAGTTTTGCAGGCAGGGCAACATATCGCGACGATTCAGGCTGGTGGAGGCATTTCTGTTCAAGCTTTTTTTCCTCCTGCTCTTGCATTAGGGCACATTCAAGTGGGGCAAGTTGCTAGAGTCAAGCTGGATGGTTTTTCCTGGGCGCGTTATGGGCAATTTGAGGCGCGTGTAGAGCGGATGGCCAGTGCGGTGCAGCACGAGAAAATCTTAGTACAGCTTTCGTTGCAGGGGGATGCTCCCTCCATACTCCCCCTACTCCACGACCTGCCTGCTCGGGTTGAGATTGCTACCGGCACAAAGACGCCCTACCAACTCCTGTTACAAAGAGTTGGAGATATGTTAACGGAGGATAGGGAAATAGAAAGTGATACAAGGGTATCTTTTTAATGAAGAAGCTTCGATGGTTGGTTCCAGAGGTTGTCCAAACCTCCAATATGGATTGCGGCCCCGCATCGCTGAAGTGCCTTCTTGAGGGGTTCGGTATAAATGCACATTACGGCCATTTGCGTGATGCTTGTCAAACGGATGTAGATGGCACATCAATCAATACGCTGGAGAAGATTGCCGTAGAGCTGGGTTTGGACGCAACGCAGATGGTAGTTCCCGTTGATCATCTCTTATTGGATACTCCAGGGTACTTACCGGGTTTGCTCGTTGTGCGGTTGCCGAATGG
The DNA here is from genome assembly GCF_023895975.1 of Microbulbifer okhotskensis. Taxonomy (GTDB): domain Bacteria; phylum Pseudomonadota; class Gammaproteobacteria; order Pseudomonadales; family Cellvibrionaceae; genus Microbulbifer; species Microbulbifer okhotskensis. The sequence goes on along the minus strand of NZ_JALBWM010000083.1, from coordinate 14,201 downwards.
AAATAATCACTTTGTAGTTGCTTGGCGTAGTTACGGTGGATTAGTCCAAGTTATGGACCCGGCCAGCGGAAGGCGTTGGCCGAGCGTTCGTCGTTTTCTGAGTGAACTGCATATCCACACAATGCGCGTGCCTCCAAAGGGATGGCGGAACTGGGCGGGAACAGATGACTTTATCAATCCCTTGCGAGAACGTATAAGACGTTTAAGAGTTTCAGAGCTACAGGCTTCCGATTTGTGTGAGCGGGTACTACTGACTGGCGAGTGGCACTCATTAGCATTTCTTGATGCCTCGGTACGAATGTTGACAGCTTTGGTTTCCTCTGGCGCAATACGGAAAGGTGATGAGACTGGTAAGCTATTGAGAAAGATAACTGATGAGTATAATGAGGATCCTGCTCAAGCGGATCGCCTAGTGCCAGAGCGCTATTGGTGTGTTCGAGCTGTCTCCTCTCCCGATTCAAATACAAGCCAAACAGTAGATTTTAACTCAATAGAGCTTGGATTTCGCGGTGCTGTCATTGTCAGTATCAAGGGTGTAAGGCCTGCTGAAGAAGTGAAGCCAAAATCTAATGCACTGAATAGAGCATTGGAAGAACCTGCGGTACGTCCCTTATCTCAATTGTGGAGTTTTATCAAAGAGGATGGGTTACTGGCTCCAGTGCTAGTAAGTTTAGCTGTTCTAGGTGCTGTGTTTGGTCTGATGGCGGAGGCTTTACTTTTTCGTGGACTTATTGATATTCAAGGGGAATTAGGTACTGATATACAGCGTATGGGGGCGATATTTATTACACTCGCTTTTATGTTAACCATACTATTGATGCAAGTTCCGGCAGCGAAAGTGCAATTACTTTTGGGGCGACACCTGGAGAGCCGTTTTCGTATGCGTTTTCTTGAATCACTACCAAAAATCCCAGATCATTTTTTCCAAAGCCGTCCTACCTCTGATACCGCTGAGCGCAGTCATCGTATTTCAGCCCTACGTGATCTCCCCGTATTGGGGGGGAGTATCTTGTTTAAAGCTATGTCCTTATGTGCAACCGCACTGGGCATTATCTGGCTGGCCCCTTCAACTGCCTCTTTAGTAATTCTAATGGCTGGGTTACAGATATTTATTCCATTTGTTTTTCAGCCACTGCTCCGGGACCACAATATGCGTGTGCAGACCCATTCTGGAGCTCTTGCCCGTTTTTATATGGATACTCTTTTAGGTGCCGCTCCGATTCAAACTCATGGTGCTGGCGATTCGGTTCGTAGAGAGCATGAGCACCTTTTAACCGAATGGATGAGAGCTGGTTATTCAACTTTACGTATCCAGCTCAATAGCCAAGCCATTCAGCTTATTATTAATAGTGTGTTCGCTTGTATTTTGGTGGTCTTTTGTGTGAACACTAGAGGAGCAAGCCCAGATCTTCTTTTGCTAATTTATTGGATACTTGCTTTGCCTCCCATTGGAGAAGATATAGCCATTCTAATGCGAGAGTATCCACGCCAGCGTAACATATTGCTTCGTGCTTTGGAGCCACTACAGGCAGTAAATCAGGAGGAGGGGGAGGAACATAGTGATGAGCGTTCCAGTGCTGATGTTAGCAGGCCAGTGCATCTGAAATTTGAAGATGTCAATGTCATTGTTAGTAACCGAGCTATTTTGCAGGGTATTAATCTGGATATTCACCCAGGTGAACATGTTGCTATTGTAGGGACATCTGGTGCAGGGAAATCTAGCCTTGCAGGATTATTGCTTGGGTGGCTTAAACCGGCTTCAGGACAAGTTCTGCTTAATGGCGCTGAATTGAGCGGAAGTTTGCAAAGCCGATTCCGGGCGCGCTGTGCCTGGGTAGATCCTGCAGTACAGTTATGGAATACCAGCCTGTTGGAAAACCTGAGATACGGTAATGATTCTGATACTCCACTATTCCCTATTTTGGATCAAGCCGATCTATTAAAGCTAGTAGCCTCTCTACCCGATGGCTTACAAAGTTCTCTCGGAGAGGGGGGGGGGCTAATTAGCGGTGGTGAGGGACAGCGGGTTCGATTGGGGCGCGCACTTGGCCGGAGAAATGTAGATTGCGTAATCCTTGATGAACCTTTTAGGGGGTTGGACAGAGAGCAGCGCGAGCACTTGCTTAGTCGAGTTCGTAAATTTTGGGGATCGGCAACTCTTATTTGTATTACACATGATATCTCTGAAACACAGGATTTCTCTCGTGTATTGGTTATTGATAATGGGCGTATTGTTGAAGATGGTTCTCCAGCCGATCTGAAGTCTGAGAAGTCATCTAGGTATAACCAATTACTAAAATCAGAAAAATTATTACAGCGAAACTGCTGGGGTAGAGAGGGTTGGCGTTATTTGTATATGCAAGATGGGAAAATCTACGAGACGTCTTCGACGATGATGGGAGAGGACTCTCCGAAAATTCCCGAGGAAATTGCTCATGAGTACTGAGAGAGCAGCTAGATTACTGCAATCTATTTGCTGGCCTGGTACGCAACTCGAAGCAGCAGTACAAAATCTCAGTAGAAAGGGAAAACTGATTTCCGGAAAAAGTAACGTCGTTGGCCATCATTCTTCACAAGAAAAGAGCGTCAATGAGCGTTTATATTCTACAGCAAATATTTTAGATGTACATGTTGAACAGGTTCGTTGTAATTACGATCAATTATCCATAATGCTAAAAAGAGTTTCTCCAGCTCTAATTCGACTCGAGTTTGACGAGGATGAATTCTTTCTTGCGATATGCGGAACAAGTAGTAAGCATTTGCATTTACTTTCACCGTCGCTTCGGGTTGTGAAAATCCCAGTTCGCGAAGTAATTGAGCAGCTTGTCTATGAGGAGGCAAAGCCTATTAGGCAGCGTATTAACACGTTGTTTAATAATTCAGGAATTCTGCTTGCCAGGAGAGAGAAGGCCATTAGAGCGCTTTTGGACGAAAATTTAGCCAGCTTCTATATTGATACGTGTTGGATTTTACGTCAGCCGACACATAAGTCGGTTTGGGATCAGTTGCGGCATAAGGGGCTATTATTTCGTTTTATCACAATGCTCGGTTGCCGCGGAGTACAGCTTTGCTTTTTTGTGATGAGCTGGTGGCTTATTGGTCGGGCTATTTTGGGAGGGTATATTGATGGAGGTTGGCTAGTTGCATGGATATTGTTGGTGGTGACACAAGTCCCCATATCCTTAATCACTGCCCGATTGCAAGGCGGTATCTCGGTGGAAATGGGAGCGCTTCTAAAGCGGCGTCTTATGGCCAGCGCTTTACATATTGCGCCGGGAGAGGTTCGTCATATGGGAGTTGGCCAGGTTTTAAGTCGAGTCTATGATGCGGAAAGTATTGAAGCAGGAGCATTGCAGGCTGGGTTTCGGGTTATTCTCGGAATATTGGAATTATTTTTCGCTGCATTAGTACTATTTTGGGGTGGGGGCGGTCTACCCTACATTGTTGGATTGTGTTTTTTTTCGGTAACAGCCGTTTATTTTGGGCGGAATTTGTATTTTAGTCGTCGGGATTGGACTGCTCAGCGAATAACTATGACACATAGCCTAGTTGAGAAAATGATTGGTCATCGCACCCGACTAGCTCAGGAAAAGCCTGAGCAATGGCATCGGGATGAGGATGGTGAACTTAGTGAGTATCTACAACGCTCTGCCGCAATGGACAGTCAGGTTGTTTATTTGGTGACATTGTTACCACGGACTTGGTTGTTGTTAGGAATTCTAGGTTTAATACCAGCTTTTGTTTCTGGAAGTGGCGATAACGCTGCACTAGCAGTAATTCTAGGTGGCGTATTATTGGGTTACCGGGCGGTAGGAAATTCAATGTCTGGTTTCACTGCGGGGTTGAATGCTTTAGTGGCCTGGGAAAGAATCAGAGATATTTTTAAGCTGGAAACGGTAAATGCCAATGGACAGTCGACCAAGGGTCAAAGTGTGGGTTTGGAAGCTGGCGCCGTACCTAAAGATCAACCCCTTTGTTTCTTACGTGATTTAAGTTTTGTGTACTCAAAGAAGAATAAACCAGTCCTGAATGGCTGCAATTTGAGTATTTTCCCCAGTGATCGTGTACTTTTACAAGGGGCTTCGGGCTCAGGTAAATCGACTTTGGCTAGTATTCTTGTGGGGCTGAAAAAGCCAACCGATGGCTTGTTGCTTCTTAATGGGTACGATAGTTCTAGTATTGGTTGGGGGGGAGTAAAGAAATTTGTGGCTTCAGCTCCTCAGTTTCATGAAAATCATGTGATGGGTGATTCTTTTCTTTTTAATCTCCTTATGGGGGGGGCGTGGCCGCCAGATAAGGATAGCTTGCTAAAGGCCTATAAAATTTGTGATGAACTCGGACTTTCTCCCCTTTTGGAAAAAATGCCAGCAGGTATGCTGCAAACAGTGGGGGAAATGGGATGGCGATTGTCACATGGCGAAAAAAGTCGACTATTTATTGCGCGATCGCTTTTGCAGGATTCTGAGTTGGTTGTTCTCGATGAAAGCTTTGCTGCACTCGATCCTGAAAGTTTGAATCTCGCTATGGAGTGTGTACGTAAGTACTCAAAGACTTTAGTTGTGATCGCTCACCCATAATTATTGGTTAGTATTGGCGCAATGGGTTCTATTCGAGTTAAGCTTAAGTTCATCCAGCTAGTTTACTTGAGAGTTGGATGTTTTTCTTAACTGGAATATATTTAAGGAGAGTTATTATGAATGCTGAAACCGATATCCAAGCTGGTCCCGAAGGGGCAATTGCGTTGCCTGATGAAACCTAGGTTAAACTTATAGTACATAGGGATTAGGTTCTTGCTTCTAGTTAAGCTCCAAGGAGAGTTGTTAGTGAATTTTCTATCAATAATTTCTTGAGAGTTCTCACATAAAAAAGCCCGTTTTCCGCGGGCTTTTTTGTGCATAAAACTTAAGTTTTTAGCTTCTTATAATGCATCCGGTGCGGCGTAGTATCCTGACCTTTACGCTGTACAAAGTCTTCGTGGTACTCGGTGTAGTTACCTTCGAAGAAGACCGCTTCACTTTCGCCTTCATAGGCGAGGATATGGGTGGCTACACGATCGAGGAACCAGCGATCGTGCGAGATGACCAGAGCGCAGCCGGGAAAGTTGAGGAGGGCTTCCTCGAGGGCGCGCAGGGTTTCGATATCCAGGTCGTTGGAGGGTTCATCCAGCAGCAGTACGTTGGCGCCTTGCTTGAGGGTGTAGGCCAGGTGCAGGCGTCCGCGCTCACCGCCGGAGAGTTCGCCTACGCGCTTCTGTTGATCGCTGCCCTTGAAGTTAAAGCGGCCAACAAAGTTGCGCGAGCCCACTTCGTAGTTGTTAATCTTGAGCATGTCGTGGCCGTCGGAAATGGCCTCCCACACGGTCTTGCTGTCATCCAGATTTTCGCGGCCCTGCTCTACATAGGCAACCTTGACGGACTCGCCAATATTGATTTCTCCGGAGTCGGGTTGCTCGGTGCCGGTGATCATGCGGAACAGGGTAGACTTACCGGCGCCGTTGCCGCCGACAATACCCACAATGGCCCCCTTGGGTACGCGGAAGGAGAGATTGTCGATCAACAGGCGCTCGCTGAAGCCTTTACTCACCCCTTTTAATTCAATCACATTGTCGCCGAGGCGCTCGCCGGGCGGAATGTAGATTTCGTTGGTCTCATTGCGGGCCTGAAAGTCCTGGGACTGCATTTCTTCCAGGCGGGACAAGCGGGCCTTGCTCTTGGATTGGCGACCCTTGGGGTTCTGGCGTGCCCATTCCAGTTCCTTTTGCATGGCTTTGGCACGGGCTTGTTCACCGCGCTGCTCCTGCTCCAGGCGTTTTTCTTTTTGTTCTAACCAGGTGGTGTAATTGCCTTCCCAGGGAATGCCGTGGCCGCGGTCCAGTTCCAGAATCCAGCCGGCGACATTGTCGAGGAAATAGCGGTCGTGGGTGATGGCCACTACGGTGCCGGTAAAGTCGTGCAGGAAGCGTTCCAGCCAGAATACAGACTCTGCGTCCAAGTGGTTGGTGGGCTCGTCCAGCAGGAGCATATCTGGACGGGATAGTAACAGGCGGCATAAGGCCACTCGGCGCTTCTCACCGCCGGAGAGGTTTTCCACCTCGGCACCCCAGGGGGGTAGGCGCAGGGCGTCTGCAGCGACTTCCAGGCGGTGCTCCAGGTTGTGGGCGTCCCAGGCCTGGATAATATCTTCGAACTGCTGCTGTTTTTTTGCCAGGGCGTCGAAGTCTGCATCGGGCTCGGCGTAGTCGGCGTAGACCTGTTCCAGTCCGGAGAGGGCGTCGATGGCTTCGCTTACACCTTCTTCCACATTGCCACGCACCGTTTTGCTGGCATCAAGTTGGGGCTCTTGGGGCAAGTAGCCCACTTTGATACCCGGCATTGCGCGGGCTTCGCCGTTATAGTCCTGGTCGACCCCGGCCATAATACGCAACAGGGTGGATTTACCGGCGCCGTTGAGGCCCAGCACGCCAATTTTGGCGCCAGGAAAGAAGGAGAGAGAGATGTCCTTGAGAATCTCGCGCTTGGGGGGCACTACTTTGCCCACCCGGTTCATGGTGTATACGTATTCGGCCATTTGGGGTTCCGTAATGGGTGTTGGAATCGGTCAGAAGTTGCCGGCAACTTATCAGTTTGCGTAAAAAGTGCAACTCGCTGTGCCTGGGTTAGGGGCTGTACTCGTGTGTGGCTGACGTTGAATGTGATCTGTGCTTAACTGCGACACTATCTAGTACAAGAGCAATAAGACGAGTAACAATGGATCAGGATTCCCCGGTGTTGTTTTCTCGGCGCGGCGCCCTGGCGATCGCGACCCTAAATCTTCCCAAGGCACTTAACGCCTTAAATTTATCGATGATTGATCTGCTCTCCGCCCAGTTGGATAGTTGGGCTGAGGACGATGAAGTCGCGGCAATCTGGATTGATGGCAGCGATGACAAGGCCCTCTGTGCCGGTGGCGATGTGGTGGCACTGTACCGGGAATCCGCCGCTTACGGTGAGACTCCAGATTACCGCTACCCCACTGATTTTTTCTCCCATGAGTATCGCCTGGACTACAAAATACATACCTGTGCCAAGCCAATCGTGGTGTGGGGAGGGGGCATTGTTATGGGGGGCGGGATTGGCATTATGGCCGGTGCCAGCCACCGTATTGTGACTGAAACTACCCGTATGGCGATGCCGGAAATTACCATCGGCCTGTTTCCCGATGTGGGTGGCAGCTGGTTTCTGAATCGTATGCCTGGACGCCTGGGGCTTTTCCTGGGGTTGACCGGTGCTCCGTTCAATGGTGCCGATGCCCTGTTTGCAGGTATGGCTGATCGTATTATCGCGCAGAAGCAGCGCAAACCGGTATTGTCAGCACTGCAAGCTCTCGACTATAGCGGGGATATTGTTGCCAATCATCGAAAGGTTAACGACTGCCTTAAGGCCTTTGAACTCCCCCCACTGCAGCGACCCGAGTCCGCGTTGCGAGAACATTACGACCAGATACAATTGTTCACCGATTTTTCTACTCTGCCGGAGGTCTGTGCGGCCATCAGCGCTTATCAAGGTGTGGATAAGTGGCTGCAGCGTGCGGCGTCTACTTTGGCTGGTGGCTCTCCACTCACCCCTTGGGTTGTGTGGGAACAGTTGCGGCGATCGCGCCACCTGTGCCTGGCCGATATTTATCGCATGGAGCTGGTGCTTGCAGTGAACTTGTGTGGCAGCGGTCACTTTAAAGAGGGCGTGCGCGCCCTGTTGGTTGATAAAGATCGCGAACCCAAGTGGCAGCCGGCGAGCTTGAAAGAAATTTCTCCCGGCCAGGTTGAACAATATTTTGAAGAGCCCTGGGGCGGGGAGCACCCCTTAGCCGATTTATAGAAATACCGGTTTATAGAGCGACCCTGGCCGCTATGCGCCAGGGGCACCAACAATAAAATATGGAGTGGCATTTATGGAAAAAATAGCCTTTTTTGGTCTGGGAAATATGGGCGGCCCCATGGCTGCGAATCTGGCGAAAGCCGGTTACACCGTGGCAGCATTCGATCTGAATTCCGACGCACTGGTGCAGGCTCAGCAGGACGGCTGTATACCCTGCGAAAGTGCGCAGCAAGCCATTGAGGGGGTGGATACTGTCATTTCCATGTTGCCCAGTGGAAAAGCGGTAAAAGGACTCTATTTGGGGGGGGAGGGGCTGTTACAGCAGCTTCCGGCGGAGACTCTGGTGATCGATTGTTCGACTATCTCTGCAGAGGATGCATGTCTGCTCAGCGAGGCTGCAGTTGCCTGCGGGCTTCGCGCAATCGATGCGCCAGTGTCTGGTGGTACTGCGGCTGCACAGGCGGGGACACTCTGTTTTATGTGTGGTGGTGATGCGGCGGCTTTTGATGCAGCGCAAGCCCTACTACAGGTGATGGGCGGAAAGACCTTTCATGCCGGTGCCGCTGGCGCCGGGCAGGTGGCCAAAATCTGCAACAACCTGCTGTTGGCCATCCATATGACGGGGACTGCCGAAGCGCTGCAGCTAGGGGTAGACAAGGGCCTGGATGCAAAAATTCTTACCGAGATTATGCGGGAGAGCTCCGGGAATAACTGGTCGCTGGCTAACTACAACCCCTACCCGGGCACTATGGAAAATGTTCCTTCAGCAACCGGTTATTCAGGGGGGTTTAGTGTGGCGCTGATGCTGAAAGACCTGGGGCTCGCGATGGATGCCGCCTCTACCAGTGCATCCTCTACGCCGATGGGGGCCCTAGCAAAAAATCTTTATCAGTTGCACGGTACCTCCGAGCAGAACCAGCAATTAGACTTTTCCAGTATTCAGAATATGTTCCGCCGCCCGGCTGGAAGTCTGACTTAGAATTTCCTGCCCTTTAAAAGCGCAGCGGCTTGGCAGTACAGTCGCCGCGCTATCTGGTACCTCTGGGTGTTTTAACCTCAATATAAGATTGTCATCGAAAGTAAAAATTTGCGCCAGTTCGCAAATTAAAGAAGCAGTACCAAATAGTGCCTGCTGGCCGGTTCCCTCCCGCAAGACGAGCCGCTATCTTCGCCGCCCTTCCCAGAGAAGGGCCTCCCCTAACAGAGCGCACTAGCTGTGCCGCTGCGCTACCTCATTGGATTTTTTTCCAGGTAATTCGGCAGCTTGATTTGGATCAAGCAGGCTCAAGCAGTCAGCGGGTAACCTGTCCGCGACTTGTGATTGTGCCTGGAGGGGGCTCCGTCCTGAGTCGGGAAAAATGCCAAATCGCTATATGGAGAAGTTAATGAATCGTGTAACTGCTTGTGCGACTGCCGCTTTAACTGCGGTACTTTCTGCACCAGTACTGGCTTATGAACAAGGCAGTTTTATTTTGCGCGGTGGTATCGCCACAGTCGCACCCGATACCAGTTCCAGCGCACTTTCCCTGAATGGGGGCGAAATTGCCCAAACCGGTGTTGACGTAGATAACGGCTCTGCCTTAGGTCTGACCGGGGTCTACATGTTCCGCGACCACTGGGGTTTGGAGCTGGTTGCCGCAACGCCGTTCAGTCATGATATCGAAGTAGTTGGTGAAGGCCTGGGTAGCTTTAATCTGGGTGAAACCAAGCACCTGCCACCAACCCTGCTGGTGCAATGGTACCCCATGGAGCCGCAATCCAATATCCAGCCCTACGTTGGCTTGGGGGTGAATTACACCGCTTTCTTTGATGAGGAAATCAGTAGCACAGCGGATGCTGCATTTGCGGCCCTCGGCGCTACAGGTGATGCGGAGCTGTCCCTGGATAACTCTTTTGGCCTGGCTGCAGAAGCCGGTATCGACTTTACCTTCGGTGTCGATCAGCGCTGGCTCTTTAATATGTCTGTGTTCTGGATGGATATCGAGACCGATGCCACAGTCAAAGTACCTAACCTAGGTAAAGTGACTGCCAATGTGGATATTGACCCACTGGTTTACATGGCCGGTCTGGGCTACCGCTTCTAAAAGGGAGCGAAAATAGGTCTGGGGTAGAGCAGTCACTGTGGTTTTCTGGTCGAAGACTCGGTGACTGCTTTTTTGTTTGTGTCGGTTTTCCACGCAAGCTACTCAATGAGGTGTGAATGAATATGAAGCAAGAGACTAAAAGCCATGTGGGAGGGCTATCTGAAGAACTCTTATCCCGCTATAGCGGACCCTGCCCGCGTTACACCTCATATCCGACCGCTGACCGCTTTCACGCTTTAAATGGAATCGAACCCTGGGCCGCCCTGCAGGATATTCGCAGTTTGTCCCTCTATGTTCACATTCCCTTCTGTCGCTCCCTCTGTTATTTCTGTGCTTGCAATAAAGTTATTACTCACCAGTATGGGCTGGCTTCCAGCTACCTGGACCACGTCTTGCAAGAGGCGCAATGGTACCGGGATAAAGTAGCCAATGTCCCTGTTACCCAGCTGCACCTGGGAGGGGGTACCCCAACCTTCCTGAGCGATAGCGATATGCGTCGGTTGATGGCGGGCTTGTCTGAAATTTTTGAGCTGCACCCCGGAGAAGGGGTTGAATACAGTATTGAAGCTGACCCGCGCACTCTGGAACTCGAGACTTTGGATACTTTGCGAGAGTTGGGCTTTAACCGATTGAGTCTGGGGGTACAGGATTTTGACATTGAGGTGCAGCGATCGATAAATCGCATTTGCAGTGCCGATCAAGTCACCGAGCTAACAGTGGCGGCCCGCGAGCGCGGCTTTGAGTCAATTTCCTACGATTTGATTTACGGCCTACCTAAACAGAATTTAAGCAGCCTACACCGTACCTTGAACAAGGTCCTGGATCTGCAGCCAGACCGCATCGCGCTTTATCATTACGCACATTTGCCACATCGCTTTAAAGCGCAGCGCTTGATTGATACCGATTTAATACCGTCTTCTACTGAAAAGGTAGCGATGCAGCTGGCTGCCGTGGAGCATTTAGGAAAAGCGGGGTATGAATTTCTCGGTATGGATCACTTCGCCCGCCCCGGTGATGAATTGGCAAAGGCAGCACATGCTGGAATGTTACAACGCAACTTCCAGGGTTATACCCTGATGCCCGCAGATGCGCTAGTGGGCCTGGGAGCATCAGCTATCAGCTATAGCCGCGATGGGTATTGGCAAAATCTACACCGCTTAAAAGAATATACCCAGGCGATCGGTGAAGGAAAGTCTGCAGTCTGCAGAGGCTGGTTAATGGATGATGAAGATCGCTTGCGCCAGTGGGTTATCAGTGAGTTGATGTGTCGTTTACGTTTGGACAAAAGGCTCGTAGAGCAACGCATTGGTGTCCCCTTTACAGAATATTTTTCTGAAGAATTGGCGCGTCTACAACCTATGTTTGACGATGGTCTTATTTATCAGGATAGCGAAAATATTATCGTTACTGATGAAGGTCGCTGGTTTGTGCGTAATGTTGCCGCTGCATTTGATAAGTATTTGCACAGTCAACAAACAGATGCAAAATATTCCCGAGTTCTATAGCGAACGGTAGGAGACGAACGCGCCGGTAGCCGTTACAATTGCGGCAAATTAGTTTACCGGCCGGTTTAGTATGATGGACTCCTCTGTAGCGGTTAGTTGTAGCAGCTGTTCAGTCAGGCGTTTGTGCCTGCCTGCGGGCTTGTGTCAGCCAGATATTGATCGGCTTGAACAAATTACGCGTCGGAAAAAAATCATTAAAGCTGGGGAAAGCCTCTATCGCTCTGGCGATCCTTTTGCAAATCTGTATGCGATTCGGTCAGGTAGCTTTAAAACGGTAGTGATCGCAGCGGATGGCGATACTCAGGTTACTCACTTTGCATTGCCTGGGGAATTGCTTGGCTTGGATGCCTATAGTAGCCGGGTACACCCCAGTTATGCGGAGGCCTTGGAAGATAGCAGCGTATGCCTGCTACCTTTCACGCAGCTGGAAATTCTTGCCCAGCAGGTGACAGCACTTCAGCAGCAAATCTACAGTATTTTTTCTGAAGAACTACGCCAGGAAAATGATATTTTGATGCTTCTGGGTAAGCGTTCTGCAGATACTCGCCTGGCAGCATTATTAATTAATATATCCAGTCGTTATGCGCGGCGTGGTTACTCTCACAGTGCTTTTGTTCTGTCGATGCCGCGTACCGATATTGCCAACTATCTCGGGCTTACAGCGGAGACGGTAAGTCGGCTTTTCTCGCGCTTTCAACGAGATAATTTAATTAAAGTGAGTGGCCGATCAATAGAAATTATCGATTTGGTGGGGCTCAGTGAACTCGCTGGTACTCACTGCGGATACGATGATGACTAATTAGCCGGCCTGACTCTGCAATCAGGCCGGTATCCAATCAGACTTTTACCTTTGTCTCAATAGCGGCAATAATCTCGGCCCATTTTTGTTTTTCAGTTTCGGATATATAGCTGGCTTTAAAGCTGTTTAAAGCCAGCTTCTTTGCCTGCTCTTTACTCATGTTTAGGCTTTCACTGAGGGCCAGATAGTTTTTGTTGACGTAGCCACCAAAATAAGCCGGATCATCAGTGTTGACAGTGACACATAGGCCGCGATCGAGTAGCGATAAAATGGGGTGCTGGCTCATATCGTCATAGACGCAAAGTGCAGTATTGGATAATGGACAAACGGTCAGGGGGATATTGTCTTGTTTCAAGCGCTCAATAAGCGCCTCATCTTCTACACAGCGAACACCGTGATCAATACGGCTCACATCGAGCAAGTCGAGAGCTTCTACAATATATTCAGTGGGTCCCTCTTCACCGGCATGGGCAACGCGCTCCAGCCCCAGCTCTTTAGCCATCGCAAAGACTTTCTGGAATTTGCTCGGCGGATGTCCCAGCTCAGATGAATCCAACCCGACGCCTTTAATGAGTCCCAGATAAGGCTTGGCGATTTCGAGGGTATCAATTGCTTCGTCCTCACTCAGATGCCGCAAGAAGCATAAAATCAAGTGGCTGCTAATACCCCAGTCATTGTTCGCATCGCACAGCGCCTTATTGATACCACCGATGACCACGCCAATATCAATGCCTCTTTCGGTATGAGTTTGGGGGTCAAAGAAAATTTCAGTATGGACCACATTGTCTTCACGGCAACGTTTGAGATATGCCATGGTCAAGTCATAAAAATCTTGCTCGTGGATCAGTACTGACGCCCCTTGATAGTAAATATCGAGAAACGACTGCAAATTATGAAATTTATAGGCCGCCTGAATTTCGTCAACGCTGGAAAAGGGAATTTCGATATTGTTGCGTTTGCTCAATTCAAACATTAATTCTGGCTCTAGCGAACCCTCAATATGGAGGTGGAGTTCGGCTTTTGGCAGCGCTTTAAGAAAGTTTAAATCGGCAATGGACATAAAAATACCTTGTTGCAGGGGCTGAGTTTAAATGGGGGGTTGTCAGAAGTTGTACCGCCCAGGAATAGAGTTGACGGCTGGGTCGAGCGCGTACAGGGGAACTTATGATATCAGGTTCCGTCGGCCAGAGAAAAAGCCGTGGCTCCGGTATCGATTATTGGTCCCTATGCTAGAGAAGACATGGAGGCAAGTACTGTCGCCCCACCGATCAAATGGCTTTTATCGCAGAATTGGGCTGGGAAAGGCTCGTCTACAGACTCGCCTCCCCGTCCGCAACTTTACACTGATAAGTTTACTTGTGTTGTTGTTATTTATACTACACAGGGTAGTTTACATGTTGGGGCGTAAATCCCGCAAAGGAGCGAAAGGTAGCCCTGATTACGGGCACTTCAACCGGGTTGGGACAGAGTTTGGTGCTAAAAATGACCAGCTGGGGCTCACGGTTTATGCCACCATGAAGGATACGTCTAAAGCCGAGCCGCTTGTTTCAGCCGTGTCAGCGGGGGCTTCACTCAAGGTTATGTCTCTGGATGTTACCGATTCAGAGAGTATTCAGGCCTGTGTCGATACGATTTTGAAGGAATCGGCGTCTATCGACGTGCTTATTAACAATGCCGGGGTAGGGTTTGTAAAAACTACAGAGCATATTAGCGAGGATGAATTGCGTTGGAATACCGACGTTAATTACCTGGTCGTGGTCCGCTGCACCAAGGCGGTTTTACCTCATATACGCAGAGCATGCAGCGGTCACGTTGTGAATATTTGATCGGTGGGTGGATTGGTAGGGCAGCCGTTTAATGAAATTTACTGTGCGGCCAAGTTTGCCGTTGAGGGCTATACCGAGGCCAGGGCTGTCCCATATAAATCGGTGTAAAAACGAACAGAATAGACCTAAAATAG
>NZ_JALBWM010000082.1 GCF_023895975.1 Microbulbifer okhotskensis | reverse complement strand
TATGTCTATGTCTATGTCTATGTCTATGTCTATGTCTATGTCTATGTCTATGTCTGAGGCCACAACCTGATACCCTGCTATTAATTGTATTTTGGGTGAAGGGAGGTAATTATGAAGTTTAATAGTCGCGTTGTTTCTTCAATAGTATCCAAGTTTATTTTGAATGCTAAGGTCACCCCTTTTTGTGTAGGTTTTGCCTTTGTTTTTGATCAGAGTGATTCTTCTGAAATGCTGGTAGGGGTGTGCCAAAAATCCGAGGTGGAAAGCTGGAAGCGTTTGTATAAAAAAGATATCAAATATTACCTGTGGAACGTAGCGGAATACAAATATTTCGAAGATGACCAACTAAAAGTAGATATTAGTCCTCTATTTAAGATGAACTCGAGATTAGATCTGCTCCAGTTTTTCTGTGGCCTACTACCCTTGATACGAGCAGAAATAAAATTAAATACTGGTCATGAGGTTTATTGCTTTGTACATGACCTGGATGATGACGACGTTGATGGTTATTTAGCTCGTTCTTTAAGTGTTGATGAATTGTTGAGGCTAAAAGAAGATAATTATTTGTAGGGTATATGTCGGGAAGAGGCCGTATAGCGCGAAGATGTGTAATCTTGACTTCTCTGTCTTGCCGATTTATTCAAGCCGAATTTGGAACATGGCCGTTGATGGAGGATGTTTTTTATCGGGGTGCTGAAATGATGTGCTTCGAGGCTAAAATCCAAGCGCCCTCAATTAATATGGATAGAAATTATTTTGGCGGCGCTGTTTTTAGTGGCCGCCATATCCAATGATTTTGATTGTTTTGTGGTGCCACGCTCTACTGCGAAACCTGTTTTAGGGCACCAATAAGCCCGTGATTTGTGGTTTTGGGTATTGGGCATGTGGCATTATCTGTAGTTTGGTTGCTGGCATAGCCGTATAGCAGATTACAAGCCATGAGGGTATGTTGGGCGGTTACCGGGTGTACAGAATCTCCAGAGGGGACAATATTCCCCTGATCTGCCAGATAAACATTGAATGTTCGAGATGCCGCTTCGGTGATTTTTCTCACTTGAGTATTGTAGTAGTCAGTACAATAATTCGACGGGTCCTGCCCGTCCAGGCTTGTACGGCGTGGGATCGTGGATATGATAAAGGCAATGTTTTCATTGGGGATACCAAACTCTTTTAATCGTGTGTGAACTTTTCCGACTACGGCTGCTTGATTGTCGGCACCTGAGGGAGAAAGGATGTTTTCTGCAACTTGATTAAGCCGGCCCGCAGTTTGGCTTCCGGGGGTGGGCTTTACTTGGCAGTTAATGGCTTCGTTCCTACTTAATGAAGTGATGTCATTGGTGCCTAATTGGATAGGTATAACGACGGCAGTATCAATCGACAAGGCTTGGGTTAAACTACAGGCAGGGTTGGATAACCAACCATTGCCACCAACCCTTTCCCGGCAGGTCTCTACGACTACATTATTAAAATAATTGAGCGATTCTTCACAGCTACTCACGCTATAACCGCTACTGATCTGGTGCTCTGAGGGGCTGAGAAAACAAAGCATGTCGGGAGTACTTGCTCCGGGGATGCCGGAATGCCAATAGTTTCCCGTCTTCTGAGGTATGTCGTCGGGACCGGTTGGCCCGCTGACGGTGCCGATAGTATGAAGGCTTTTACCGCTGTAAGCGATACTCAGCTTGCCGCTGTCATTATGGGTACTAAACGGCAGACTCGATTTCCCATCGGCAGCATTAATCATATGTTGCCATATCTGGGAGCGAAATCCCTTTGTGTTATAGGGTAGGGTGGTCATGCCATAGGTAATTGAGTCCCCAATAAACCAGATTTTAATGGCATTACTCTGAGAGGGAACGTTTGGTTTTTTGCGGGATGTGTCATCGCCCGTGGGTGTTTCAGGGACTTGTTCTGCGTCACTAGTGAAGCAAGATACGGTTGGGGTTGGCATTGAATTTGTACCGGTATACTTTCCGTTAAAACCAAATGCGCGAGCTTCTCCCACCGCAATAGGGTTTGAACTAGCAGCAATGACAGAGCCATTCTGATCTGCGATATCGGCGTTCCAATGGTGAGTTATTTTTTGGGCGTCAGGCCAATGCCATCGCACCTGCCAGTGCTCAACCGGTTGATCTCCGGTATTGCGAATGGCGATATTGGCCATAAAGCCGGTGCCCCAGTCGCTTTGGAGGCTGTAGACTACTTCACATTGGCCAGAGGAGACCGGTGGAGGCACTGGCACTGGGGGCGTGTCGGGTTGTTGGGGTGGATTGTCTGGGGTAGGTTGTGGGTTATCTCCAGAATGGGGGGGGGATTCGAACCATTTCAACGCGTAGTTTCGGAATTCAGATTCCGGGGGAAGAAGCCCTTCACTAGATTGATAATTCAGCAAGTAACGTCTGGCATCTTCATAGAAGTCTTGGTGTGTTTGGTAAATTTCTTTTTTGATGCCCTTATTATCAATAAGCCAATAGCCAACAAATTCCTTTAACCAACTATCGTACTCATTACCATACATTTGCCAGTAGAGAATAAACGGTGCCCCCCAGGCGAGCGAAGTTTTAATCACATTGCGTGACAACATATCCTGGGCTTCTCCAGAACGCGGCCCCCAATTTTTAAACCAGGATTCCCCGTAGCCATACTCGCCGATAAAAACCCGCTTCTCAAAGGGTAATCCCGATTTTTCCGGTAGCTTGGACTCAATAAAGTCGAGGGCGCGAATTAGTTCTGTATTCAGTATCGCAAAATCTGAGTGTTTTTCCTGAGTTGTCAGGTCATAGGCAGAGTACGACACCAAGTCCACACTAGTGTGGGGTAAAACGGCGTTAGTTATGCGCTCTTTACCTTGCATGGCGGACTCTACGCGGTTAACTTCAACATAGTGGAAGAGATTAACGTTGGAGTGCAAAATATTGGCTTTGGCGTCATCAATAGCCTTTTGGCGGATGTTCAGCCAGTCAATTAAACCCTGGATCCGAACCGGGTCAATAGTTTCCAAGTTATCATCACGGGTTCCATCCGTTTTTTGAACAAGATTCCAGTCACCCTCCCAGTGGCCGATCATAAATGTTTTACCGGAACCGTCATACTGAGTTAACAGATGTTCCGCCAGGGCATAAATTTTATTGTACTGCCACGTCAATTCAACCTGTGACATGCCTTGGTTATCCATCCAGGAGCCTGAGTCCTCAACCCAAAACATGTAATAAGAAAAGTCCATATCGAGGACTTGCTTGAATGCGGGAATTTCTTCCAGCATCTGCTTGAATTGGTAGTCAAGGCCGTAGTCTTTTAGCTCTGTATAGAGGCTGGGTGAAAGCGCAATCTTCAGTAAGTTAGAGCCCATGTCGCGGATGGCTTGAGCACTTTCCAGCAGAGAGCCCTGATCTGAGAATGTATATTTAGGGCCGATGGTTTGCGTGCCAAGGATTAGATTGTAGCTGCTGAGCGTGTCTATTGGTTCCTTGCCCGGCACTTCTGGCGCCGGTTCTTCTGGTATCGGATCCGGAGAGGATTCGCAACTGGCCAGAATATTGGTGGGTTGCTGCTTCCCGCCTGAATACTCAATATTAAGCCCAAAAGCTTGAGCCTGCCCGACTGGTATCGTAGCAAAGCCCCCAGTTCCCTCTACGGTAATTGAATTTCCATCTTGCGATACTGCCGCATTCCAGATATGGCTGATCTGTTGGTCTTCTGGCCACTCCCAGGCGAGCGTCCAGCCCTCAATAGCTTCATCGCCGGTATTGCGCACGACTACTGATGCCATATACCCATTTTTCCACTCGCTTTGCACTGTCATGAGTACATTACAGTTATCCGCAGCGGTGACAGGGAGGTGACTTAATAAGAGGGGGGTGGCTAGTGCCAGTAAAATTAATTTTATAGACATCAGTGATTTTTCTTTATAAGGCCTTTCCAGGGCCTTAGGTGTCCCAGAGGTATGAAAAGTTTCCTTTTGGAGAGGTTTTACATCAAATGATAAATTGACCTAAAAGTCTATATGTCTGTCTTTTTCAATCTTGTCAGCAATACCAGTTGGTTTATCACATAGGATTTTCAGTTTATATCTCTCATACCTGACGGTCCCCACCTCGAGAATATATAGTCATCGTTAATTTGATCACCGCAAATGAAAGTTATGGCTCAGAGGCGGGTTGTCGATCACGATTTTATAAATTTGCTTGATGCTTCCTGATCTTTTGATAATAGGGAGTGCAATTTTGCCTATTGAGGATAGATTGAGTGATGTCTATTTCCAATATGGTTGATCTGTACGGTATATATTTCAAATTTAGTTTGTTACTGCGGCAACTTGTGGCGGGATTTGGATTGTTGCAGGAGCACTAATTCTAAGAATTGAGTTATGCTGGCACCCGCGTACTAACGTATGGCAAGAAGTCCCAGTATGCCTTATGTAGGAAGGCTATTTGTCGCCAATGGTTTGTTCTACAGGTTCATCTTTGGAAAGAGAGGCGTTGTTTTTCAGAGGGAAATGATAAAAACCAAATACTTAATTGGCTTTCTATTTATAGGCGCTTTTCTGGTTGTTGGTGGCGCTGAGTTGTTAATGTTAATCCTGAGCGAATAGGGCACGCCACATTGACCGTGGTGGGTTTAATTCTGCGCGTATAAATTCTGGAAAAATAATGAAAAAAATACTTGGGAATTGCCTGTTGGCATGCCTAATTTTAGCCGGCCTACCTTCCAATACATATTCTGATGATTGGCTAGTCGGGGCTGGAAAGTATGACATTACAGGCCCAGCTGCCGATGTAGGAATGGTTGGTTACGGTGAGACGAACCAGACTACAAAAGGTATCCACACACGCCTGTGGTCCCGTGCATTTACAATTTCAGATAGCTCTGATAATCAACGCCTGGTGTTTGTCTCGGCAGATCTTCAAGGGATTCCTCAAGGGATAAAGCAGGGTGTTATCGCCAAGTTAAAGAACCAGTTTGGGAGTAGTAGATATACCGATGATAACGTCATGCTCACCGCTACCCATACCCATGTAGGGCCCGGTGGATATGATCATTACGTCATGCTGAATATGAGTGCATTGGGTTATGCAGAGGATAACTACGATGTAATTGTGGATGGTATTTATCAGTCGATCGTTGCAGCTGATGACAGTCTCGCAGCAGGTGATATCTATATTGATCAGGGGACTTTATATGACGCTAGTATTAATCGTAATCCCACTCCCTATTCAGAAAATACAGATGCTGGTGATTATCAGCATGATACCAATAAAACCGTAACGCAACTGAAATTGGTCAATGCAAATAGTGAGTCTGTGGGAGTTATCAATTGGTTTGCGTTACACAATGTGTCCTTAGGAACCGGACAACGCCAATTGAGTGCTGATCATAAAGGAGCCGCGAGTCAGCTGTTGGAAAGTTGGGCTGTTCAGCAGGGCGCGGACAAAAATTTCGTAGCGGCATTCGCCAATAGTAATTTGGGTGATGCATCTCCGAATGTTTGTGGCCCCAGAGATGGCTGTGGTGATACTGAATATCACAGCCTTATTCTGGCAGCTGAAAAGCAGGTAGCTGAGGCTCAATCACTGTACCAGTCGGCCTCAGTAAAACTTGAGGGCAATCTAGATTATCGTCACCAGTATGTGTATTTCCCTGGTTATACTGTTGCAGGAGAATATACTGGCGAGGGTCAACAGACCATTTGTGAGGGTGCGGTAGGATGGTCGTTTACTGCCGGTTCAACCTGGGATGGCCCCAGTGGGATTGACGGCATTTTCGAAGGGATGTCTGTGGAAAATGAGGGAACTGATTGGGATAGAAGCGAGAGTTTATTTGAATCAACAATTGAAGGATACCCACTGTTTGGATTAATGAATGCCTTTTCTGCTGCTGCCGTTTACGATGCCACCCATGATGACCCCTGCCAATATCCAAAACCAACATTTGTAGAGCGCACGGTGGTAGGGCAAGAGCTTTATACTCCTTATTTACCTTTCCAGTTATTTCGCATAGGCGCTCTGGCTTTGGTTGCCGCGCCCAGTGAAATGACAACGATGGCCGGTCGCCGACTTGAAACACAGCTCCAAACAGCCTTTCAAAACAGTGGAGTTACTACTGTGGTTATCGCCGGATTGGCGAATGCTTATTCAGGCTATGTGACGACACATGAAGAATTTGATATGCAGCACTATGAAGGTGCTCATACTATTTTTGGACCGAATACTTTGTCTGCCTATCAGCAAATTTATACTGAAATGGCTTATACCATGGTTGACGGTCTGAGCCTCGATCCAGGTCCCACTCCGGTTGATTTATCGAATGACCAGATAATCAATGTGATAGGCGTTGTTTACGATGATAAACGCTTATGGGAGTCTTTTGGCCAAGTATGGGATGATGTAAAGAATAGTTACTCATCTGGCGAGACCGTATCTGCGACTTTCCGTTCAGGCCACCCTCGGAACAACTTCCGAACAGGGGGTACTTTTATAGAAGTCCAGCGAAAAGTGAATGGCAATTGGGAAACTTATTTAACAGATGATGACTTGAATACTCGTTTTATATGGACCAGAGATACAGCGATTGATTGTTTGGCGTGCTCCTTTGCTGAAGGGCAATGGGTTGTTGACGAGGATACCCCCGCAGGAACCTATCGTATTAAACATTTTGGTCATTGGAAGAGTGGTTGGAATGGTAATGTTTCGAGTTATACCGGCAAGTCAAGCAGTTTTACCATAAATAATTAGCTATCTTATTCCAAAGGTCGGCCTTCCTGACCGACCTTTTTGTATGCTTGTTGCTTTCTGCACCCTATATTTAATTGTCGTTTTAATAGGTTTTGTATTCATAATTTAAAATGTACATCCGAGTTTTTTAAGTTCGCCTCACTAGTTGATCGAATTCACTGCTGGATAACGCCGCAATATCTGCAAGCCCTTCCCGGCGTACCGAGTACGTGCGTACTTGATTTGTGCACGAACACCCTGGTTTGCGTTGTCAGAGCAGGAAAGTATCTTTTCATCAGCCGGGTAAAATGAGCGTCAATTTTTACCCTCATAGTTGTGTGCTCATCTGTGCTATGTGTTATGCATATGGGTTTTTGGTATTGAGTTTTCAATAACATCTAGCCTATCCAATGGGTAAAGTAGGGTTATTTCCGGCCAAAGAACTTGCTCTGCTGCTGTTTGTAAACCGTTATAATTTGTCAAAGCTAGGTAGGATATACGGTACTTTGGTGCTTATTAAATCAAGTATCAGATTACCTGCTACTGGCATGGTCAGCAATTCGCTCAATTAAGTGGTAAATTTTACTTGTTTCCGACAGTATCGCTATCAAGTTCTGAGTCGAATTTTCCACTAATGCCCAAAGCAATTTAATTTACACTGTCGTGTGCTTGCCTGTAATCGTTTTTTCCTGTCACGGTTTTTCAAATTACGTTAGCTTCGCCCGAATTTTTCGGCCACTGCATAAGCTTGTATTTCATTGATATCGGAATTTTGCTTGGAGAGGTCGAATGGAGAGTGCTGATATTGGCATTAGATGTCGGCAGGGGCTTTTCTTGGAGTGGACACTCTAGAAACCCTCTGTTGTTTTGGCCGGGCTTTTTCACACTTCCAGGGAATCTGATTGTTAAATGATCAGGTCATTGTTGGTCATACGTCGATAGGATTCTAGCCTCTAATGCAGCTTTTCATCGAAAATTCTCAGGGGATTCGTTACGCAGTCCGTGTTGGCTGGGCCTACCAAGCCGATATCCCGGAAAGGGTGAATGCCATTGAGCTATTGGAAATGTTCGATGATAGGGTGCTGCAACAGATTTATGATCACTTTTTGAGCCTTCAAAGTGTCTCGGCCGCTGACTCAGATGCCGGGCAGGCAGTAGATACAATCAACCGGCTCTTGTTAACTCCGCAGATGGATGTACCTGGATATCTCAACCAACGGGACAAGTCCATCTACTGTGCTTTGATGCTAAGCCGCCTAGTCATTGAAGAGGCGTTTTTGCCACTTTCGATTCTTGAAGATCTTCAAGCGGAGTTCGTCGGCAAGATTCGAGTGGGGCTTCAGAAAATTATTGTTCTGGAAGGTGCCGATACAACATTGGTTCCACAGCGCCAAGAGAAGCATTCAGGCCAGGAAAAAGTTGGGACTTACATTGATGGGGGAGCTAAGAGAGTCGGGCAACCCGTTTGGGAGCCGGCTATCTGGCCCAGAGGTCTTGTCGAAGTAGTAGCTATGGTGCAGCCAGTACGCCAATTTTTCAAAGTCGCCGCGGTGACTGCAAATTATGTGATATATGACAAAAAGCTTGAGACGTTGGGTAAAGAGCGCTTGTCGTTGAGGCATAAAACACTGCTGAATGCACTAGGTTTTGAGTCTACTTCCATCACCAAGCAACAGCTACAACTGGCGTTTAACGTCGCTGAGGTGATTTATGATGAGCCTGCATTGCGAGACACCATTCTCCAGTTCGCTAAGGACTATATTAAAGCACAGCACGGTGTCGAAGTAATCGAGTTAACTGACAGTGGCACTTTTGAAATTATTCTTACGGTCATGTTAGTGACGGTTACAGGAGGTACTAAAGCGAGAGTATCTTTGGTTAAAAATACACGCTTGGTGAAAGATTTCTTTGTTATTGGTGATTTGATGTTGAATTTTGCCAAGTTGAATAAACAGCTTAAACTACTTTCCGAAAAACGTGGAGGTAAGACCAGGGGGAGTGGGTCCAGATTTTCCGCTTTGAGCGGCTCCAGTACCGAAAGCCCTTTTCCCTCCACTAGTTTTTCTTCAAGCAGCAGCACCAATTTAGGCCCAGGTAGCAGTAGCCAGGCTGGTAATCGTAATTCTATAAGTGTTTCTAATGGCGCCCAGGGTCGCCGAGTTGGCGGTAGTAGTATAACGGCTCAACCCAGTGAGCCGGACAAAACCAATAGCGACACCGGTGAAAACCAGAATGGCGATAGCTCTCAGTGCAATGCCAACGCCTGTGAGGGCGGCGAGCGAATCAACTTAAAAACCGGTGAAGAGCGCCTTACCCTGATTGATACGGTACTGGATGGCCCGCTGTCATTAACCCTAGCTCGAACTTACCGAAGCAGTAACGCCAGGGATTTAGGCCTGGGTCACGGCTGGACCCACACCTTAAATGAGCGCCTGGTATGGCGCCCGGGCAAACCGGTACAGTTCCACGATGCCGAAGGGCGGGTAATCAGCCTGCCGACACCGGGAGACAGCGGTCGCAGCCATAATGTGGTGGAGCAGTTAACACTCACTCGCGTCAATGATGAGCATTGGATTATTTCTCCTTACGGTGCCCCCAACGGAGTGCAAAAGCACTTCAAAGCTACTGGTGATAAAGGCGCGCTCAAGCTCGCCGAGATCCGCGACGGCTACGGCAACGACTACCTGTTCCATTATATCGACGAACGCCTGATCTGCATTGAAAGCAGTATTGGCGAAGCCCTGCATATCAGCCCCCCAGAAGGGCAGGCCAGCAGCCATCGTATCGGTGAACTGAAAAAAGAAACCCGCGATGGCCGCATCAAAGTACTGGCCCAGTACGAATACAGTGACGAAGGTGACCTGATCAAAGCCACCGATGCTGATGGCCACTGTGAGCAGTATCAGTATCACCAACACGTTATCAAGCAGCGCACCCTCAAAACCGGCTACCGTTTCCACTTTGAATGGGATGCCGAAGGCCCCGCTGCCCGCTGTACGCGCCAATGGGGTGATCCCATCGGTGGTCAGGGTACCTACAACTACCAGTTCACCTGGGATGACGATGGCAAGGGCGTCACCGTTACTGATACCCGAGGCGGTCAGGAGCGCTACCGCTTTAACGAGCGCGCACTGCCTATTTACCACCGCGACCCGGAAGGAGCAGAAACGCTTTATAGCTACAACGACTTGGGCCAGGTTACCAAGGTACTGCTGCCCAGCGACGATGGCAGCCTGCGCGAAGAAATTTATCACTACGACGAGCAGGGTCGCCTGAGCCAAAAGACCGATGCCAGCGGCAACCGCCACCGTATCGAATACAATCGCGAAGGCCTGCCCGCAAAAGTGACCGATCCTGCCGGCAACAGTTGGCAGCGCCGCTACAACAAAAATGGCCAGATCGTAGGTACCGAAGATCCTCTAGGTAATAGCACCCAGTACGGCTATAACCCGGTGGGCCTGATCGGCAGTGTCACCGACCCCCTGGGCAATGCCACCCGTTACCTGTGGAATCCCGAAGGCAAACTTGCCGCGGTCAAAGACCCCATGGGCCGTACCCAGCACTACCGCTACGACGGCACCCGCCGCCTGGCAGAAGTGCAACACGCCCCCGGCCAAAGCACCCGCTATGAATACGACGCCCAGGATCGCATTCATGCAGTTACTACCCCAGACTGCGCCTGCACCCAATACAGCTACAACCCCCAAGGGTTGCTTGCCGAAGTTACCGACTCGGAAGGCCGCAGCACCTGTTATGTCTACGATGGCCTTAGCCAGGTAAAAACCCGCACCAACCCGGACGGCAGCCGCCTCGAATACCACTACGACGGCGAGCGTAACTTGGTTGGCCTTATCAGTGAAAATGGTGAGCGCTACCAGCTGAAATACGACCTCAATGAACGCCTGATTGAAGAGGTCGGCTTCGATGGGCGCGTCACCCGCTATGCCTATAACCGTGCCGGCCATCTGGTCAGCTCCAGAGCAGTTACCGATACGGAGAGCGGCAAGGGCATAGACACCCTCTTCGAGCGCGACCCTTTCGGCAGGCTGCTGGAAGAAATCACCCCGGATGGCATTACCAACTTCCGCTACAACCGCAGCGGACAGCTGATCGAAGCGGAAAACACCCACCGTAAATTGCGCTGGGAATACGACGCCAATGGCCGTATCACTACCGACTGGCAAGGCAAAGATAAACTTAGTCACCAGTACGACGCTGCCGGCAACCGAATCGCCAGCACACTGCCCGACGGCGAAGTGCTCAATTTCGCCTTCAACCCCGCCGGCCAATTCCAAAGCCTGCACCGCCGCCCAGTAGGTAGTGACACCGATCAACTGATCATCCGTATCAGCCACGACGAGCAGGGTAGGGAGAGCCAGCGCCAACACGGCAATGGGCTGGAAAGTCAAAGAGATTACGATTCGCAGGGCCGCCTGCAAAAACTGCGCCTGGGCAAGACAGACGAACCAGTATCGGGTCCCACGCAAAGCTCAATACTTGAACGCAGCTACCAGTACAACAAAGCCGGCCAGATTGCCAAAATTGAAGATAGCCTGCATGCTACCCGTAGCGACCACTACGACGCCCTCGATCGCCTGACTCAGGTGAATGGCCCTAACCCCGAACAATTTGTGCACGACCCCGCACACAATATTCTCGCCGCAGCTAGTTCTAAAGGTAAAGCTAAGCAGCAGGCCAATACCACTGAAACTAAAGGTAACCGCTTAGCCTTCCGTGGGGATACTCACTACCGCTACGATATCAAAGGCAACCGCATCGCCGAACTGCGTGGCAAAGGGCAAAAACTGCAAACCCGCTACCACTACAACAGCCGCCAGCAGTTGGTGCGGGTAGAAAAGATCAAGGCAGAGAAGGGTACAGAGCAGTTCCAGCAGGTCGTTCACTACCAATATGATCCTCTGGGCCGTCGTATTGGTAAAGTAAATAACAGAGAGAAGGTCGACTTTCTCTGGGATGAAAATGTGCTCTTGCAGGAAAGTAAGACTGATTTCCAAAGCAAGCAGACTCTCAATACCCGTACCTATTACTTTGAGCCGAGTACTTTTAAACCTGTTGCCCTAAAAGAAAGTACGCCGGACAGCGAGCAGGTCTATCACTACCACCTGGACCACCTAGGTATGCCAGATACCCTCACCAACCAAGAAGGTGAGGTGGTATGGCGTGTTGCCTATCAAGGCTATGGCCATATCTTTCTGGTCTATGAGAATCAGATCGAACAGCCTATCCGTTTTCAGGGGCAGTATCTTGATGCCGAGACCGGGCTGCTTTACAGCCGGTTTAGATATTATGACCCACTGGTGGGGGAGTTTACTCAGCAAGACTCTATTGGACTGAGGGGAGGGGGCAATAATTATCAGTATGCGCCTAATCCGCTTGTTGGGGTTGCCCCTTATGGCCTCACTTGTAAAGAGGGAATAGCTGGATTGAAAATATCCAGGAGTAGCGTTCAAGGATATTTTGCTATTGAAGCTAACCTTAGTGGTAGTGGCCTAATTGCTGAACAGCAAAGTGCTGAAATTTAAGCTGCCCAACAGAGAATATTGAAGGAAATTCTTCTGCGGTGATAGGTGTGGAGCTAGAATATACGGTAGCGATCTACCTAGCAGCAGAAGCCGTAAAGGAAAAACAAAAGTGTTGGGAGCCTTCTATGGCTAATGCAGAGCATGCCCCCATTCTCATCCATCGATACTTGTTGGCTTTTTGGTGACAAAGGCAGCAATCATAGTGGACCACTATATTTGGTTAAGGTTATCGCATAAAAGGTGTGAGTGGACGGAGCTTCATATTTTATCTTCAAACTGTTCTTTCTCGAGAAAATTAATAGAGAAATGACATTAATACCTTTTTAATGTCTGTGCATTTAATTTTTGACAGTTTTTGGAGTTTCCCCCTTGAGTCCCGAGATTTCTGATCTCATCTACTTCAAAAGTCGAATTTTTGTGGTGATAGACAACCGATGCCGTGTTTGCATCTCCAGTACACAAGCGATTAGCTCGTCTGAAAATACACAAACTCTGAATTCCACCTCACAAAGCCTCGCTAGATACTTCCATGGTGTCAGAGATATTCTATCTACTTTTGTCATTTTTGAGCCTTGTGAGAGGTTATTGTGTGTGATTGACAGGTGTTTTCCTATCCGACTAATACCAAGCAAATAGCTACACCCATCAATAATTTTAAGGCACTTTCGTAGATTTTATTTGTGATAGAGCTTGAATTTCCCAGCTTCGAAAATCAAAGAAACTGTCAAGCGTTGGTTGAAGGCGGACTAAGCCCGCCCTTCTTCCGCGGTGGTTCATGCTTCAATTAATGTCGGGCATAGAATCATTGGGGGAATGTCAAGCTGTAGCGACTATATTTCTGGAATGTTTTCTACTTAGGCGACGCCCCAGATTTATAGAGGGCTTCTCAATTAGGCGATAAACTATTGCTGCTAGCGCAATACTGCCCAAGGTTGTTGCCAATAAGTAAACCTCCAAAGTAAAGCTGGAAAATACTTGGCCCCATGGTTGCTGTACTGTCCATTTTAATAGACGAATGACTACGGGGTGAAGTAAATAGATTGAATAACTGATGGTGCCCAAGGTGATTAGAGGGCGCCATGGGTTGAAGGTTGAAGATAGTGCCAAGAAGAAAATCAGCAGAGCGATTAGGTGAGAGAGGCCAAAGCGAATGGGGTCTTCAGTAACCGACATGCCCAAAAAATGGAGCCCTAAGACCAGTAGAGGAATAAAGAATGTTGGGGCTAGGGCTAGTGTGGCATACCAGTAATCTTTATTTTCAATATGGCAGTGCCGTATTAGAGTTCCACAGAACATCACGGCAATACAATAAGGAATATAGGTAATTGTGGGTGGAAGCTCTGGGAGGGAAACGGGAAGTTTCCCCAAAAGTTGCCAGCCTATAAACAAAGATAGCCCCCCCCAGCAGAATAAGAGGAGCGTTTGGGGGCTGGCTAAAAGACTTCTTGCAAATAAAAATGAACACAGACAGTAAAAAATTAGCTCAGCTGTCAAGGTCCAATAGAGTCCTTGTACATTATCAAACCCCATCAGTGACTGTAACATTGTGATGTTGGCAGCAACCGTTGTGGTAGGGAAAACCCTATCAGCAATTAGCCAGGCCAATGCTACCGCGATAAACA
This sequence comes from Microbulbifer okhotskensis, assembly GCF_023895975.1. Lineage (GTDB taxonomy): Bacteria > Pseudomonadota > Gammaproteobacteria > Pseudomonadales > Cellvibrionaceae > Microbulbifer > Microbulbifer okhotskensis. The sequence goes on along the minus strand of NZ_JALBWM010000082.1, from coordinate 4,979 downwards.
ATGATATCCAATAGGCTGGATAGAGGCGAAAAAAACGACGAATAGCAAATGTTTTTAAGCTACTGCGCGCCCCAGAAAAGCTATAGGGAATCACGAAGCCAGATATCAGAAAAAAACAAATCACTCCAATTCTTCCAAAATCCAGTTGACTGATAATCTCAGCCAAGCTAGTCCCATGTTGGGCGATACTTGGGGTGCGGATAAAAATTTCGCTGCTATGTTGCCAGACAACGAGAATAGCGGCTAGGCCACGTAGGGCGTCGAGGTTAAGAAAGCGTTTACTCATTAGGTTTGACTTATTACTTATGGTCATGTAAGGCTGGGTGGTGGGTTGTCTGCTTGATCTGGCATATAATAATTTCCCTGCTCGTTATTTTCTATAGCAAATAAAACAGGATTATCAGCGATGTTTAAAGTGTGGTTAAAAAATGATCTAGACTGCGCCCCTCCTGGCAGCCAGAAATTTTAGTGTGCCGTAGATGAATCTGTTTTTCTTGGCTCTATTATAAATCAATAAGCTGGAGGGAAATTGATGTATTTCATGATTTCATTAATTGGAAATCCTACAGGCGTCATTGTAGAAAAGATATACTGTTTGCTTTAATGTGTTCTTTAATTTTTTATTGTAGAGTGCCTTAAACATAGACTGGGGCATGGTAACTATTCAGCTGATATCCTAAGCGCCACTATTTTCTTAAGAATAAATTCAGGCCACACCCCACCGCTGAAAATAGGCTATCCAGCGCTTCTCTAACACCAATACCATGCTTTTTACAAGTAGATAGATAACTACGGATACGGCAAAAAATCTTAGCTCCTTTTGTAGAGCGAAAGCAGTTCGATATTTTTTCTGTACTTTGGCCATATGAAGATCCCTTTCACCCTGATTGTTGGTATACGGTGCATCATGATTCTCCATAAAGCGCAAAATATCCCGTTCGTATTTTTATAATCACCCCAAGAGGTTGAGAGATTTACTTCGAGCTATTCTGCCACGTTTTTTTGTGATTCATCAGCTTCGGAGGGTGGGCATTCCAGCCCAGTTTTTTTAATCAGATTTCTGTATTTTCTACACCATCTTTTGCATACATCTTCAGTCAAGCAGCCGCCAGCCTGCCGCGTTGATCTGTTGTAGCAGTGTCGCCATTTGTCTGGCCCACTCCTGGCCATCCTGCTCAAAAGTACGGGTTAGTTCACGCTGATGATGTGCATCACACAGGGCGTACGAGTACATTGTATAACGGTAATAGGGTTTCCAGGAATGCCCTGATAATGGGACAACCTATCCATTGTTTCTGTAGCCTCATTGCCGCGCTTCGCATGCGGCACAATCAATATCCAGTAAATACTTGAGGCATTATGTAAAGAGATAGACGGCTACCATTTACATTGATACCGGTCTCATTAACATGCCGGATTCTTTCTTGGCGTAGTAAAGCCTTGGCTATTTGCTCAAACCTTAGATTGCCACAATAACCGACACACTTGGTGATAGTAAAGGAGGCTAGCTGGCTAGCCTCCACGCAAACAAGCCAGGAACCCCAAGGGAACCCACACCAGCCAGCTGACCCTCAAAGAACGATACCAGATTAAAGTCCTCAGCGGGCATAACTATTCAGCTTGAGCCATTGCGTTATAACTCAGTTGCAACAAAACCATTTCCCACGGACTAAACCACTGTAGCCCTTACAGTGTGGAGAGCACTCACCGACAGATGCTTCAGTAGCGACACGGAGCGCGTAAGTACACTAAGTTCGATTTCGCCATGAAAGTGCAAGTCGACCACTAGCTGAAAAACGCAAGTCCCGAACAAATTGCCGGGCGCATGCGGCTTGAGAAGCGGGACAAAACAGTCAGCTGTTCAACCCTTTACCGTTGGATTTGGCGGCTCAACTGGCGCCGCGCCTGCCGCGAAAAGGCAAGCCTGATCGCAAGCGCACGGGCCCTGAGGCTGGAATGAAGCTCATTCCAGGGCGCATGACGAACGTCCGGCGATTATTGATGGCAACATAGAGCTCGGGCACCGGGAGGGTGACACGATTTATGGTCTAGATGACTATTTGGCGACCTGGTTGAGCGAGTGTCCAAATTATTACTCACTCGCAGAATATCAAATAAGAGTAAGAAGGCAGCGAGCCGTGCAATCAAGCAGATACTGAAATCTTATTAGGCGGTGTGTAAAGCCATAACCTTCGACAACGGCGGCGAATTCGCGGGCCCGCCAGTCGATCGCGCGGAAACTAGGCTGCAATATATATTTTGACAAGCCGTATCACTCGTGGGAGCGCGGGTTGAACGAAAATACCAACGGTCTGCTGAGGCGTTTCTTCCCAAAAGGGATGGAACTTGGCAAGTTGCCGAAAAGTCAGATTGATGATGCGATGTTTCGTATTAATGCCCGGCCAAGAAAAATGTTAAATTATTGGAGTCCGCTGGAGTTTTTAGCAGGCAGGCGTGTGTCGCTTATGTTGGCATTCTAGGAATTATCTGGTGGGGGAGTTCCAGCCTATCTCAAATAAACAAGTTTCTAAAATATTTTGATTCGAATTTGATTGCGCGAATTGCCCAGCGGCCCGTGTGTGTTGCTTTCCATTAGCTATTTGCAAATTGTGAGCGTCGAGCTTCAAATTGGTACTTTCGAGCCTAGTAGGATATAAAGGGTGGCCCTGTGATTGAGGATGACTTTACGGAAAGATCTATAGTCAAAGGGTGCAATTCAAGTGATTTTTCGACTAGATGCCCTAGTTTGATTGGTCAGCACACTCTATTTCTTGGATTGGCCGGGTATGGCGTCTTGCGGTCAGTGGAATGAGAAATGCGACTAATCGAAGAGAGATTTAGGTAGGTGAGAATTGTTGCAGTTTTGTGTCAGGGTATTATTTTCCAGTTGATGGATTTTTTATGTCAATAGAAATTAGACAACCTGGACCAAGTTTGCGGCATTAGGGGAAGCCCCAGGAAGGATTAGTTTTTTCTGGGGCTATCCTTGTGTTTTTTCTTTCTTTTTCACTTCATGTGACACTCATTTAAAAATACACATTTTGCTGTCAGTAATTAATGTTTATTTGGCAGTAATCGAGAGTATTTTTTTTTCGACTGCATATTCCAAAAAAAAATATCGTTATTACTTTACAGAATAGAAAAAGCTGGTACCTTAACGTCAAGGTTGCTTAATAGGATAAAGTAGTTTACCTGTATAACCTTCGTATGAAATAGAGCATGATAAATCGTGGTGTACACATACATACGTAGGGTTTTAAGAGGGTGGCTGATATGTAGAGGTATCCATCAGCACAAGTTCTCATTGGGGTATCAATCACCGTGTAACTGATTCTTGCCGAAAAAAGGCATTCCCTTAATTGATGTTTCCTTGCTTAATGCCCCTAATTAGGGCTAAGCCATTTATAGCATCTCTAGCTAAACAGCTTGGAGTCTATTGTGGGCTTTTTGTGTCTAAAAAACTATTACAGCTTGGGGCGATCTTGGGGTGTAGTTAAGACCGTGATTTTTAGTTTTAGTGTATTTTTTTTGGTGCCTTTCTGCAAAATAAAATGAATTGTAAAAAGAAAATATCTATCGTTTTCTATTCTGGGGCGCACTCTTTAGATGTGATTGGCCCGGCAGAAGTTTTTTCGCTTGCGAATCAGCAGTTAAAGGATAAGGGGTTGAGTTGTGACGACCAGTACGAAATTGAATTTCTAGCTGAGGACGGAGATACAAAACTCGTTTCTTCTGGACTCAGGTTGTGTGCTGATAGATGTTTTACTGACTCTAAAGATATACATACACTTCTTATTGGTGGAAACCTTCACGATGAGGCGGAACGCTTTAACGTTAGTGAGTCTCTCAAGCATTGGATATCTATTCAGTCTGGTCTAGTTGAACGAATAGGATGTATTGGAAATGGTGCTTTGATTCTGGCAGAAGTTGGGTTGTTGAATGGGCGGCGTGCGACTACACACTGGAGATATGTTGACCTCCTTAAAGTTTTTCCAGAAGTAGAGGTCGATGAAGATAGTGTGTTTGTTAAAGATGGTCACGTATTTACATCTGCTGGTGTTAGTGCCGGTGTAGATTTGGCTCTTGCAATGGTTGAAGAGGACTTTGGGAGGGGGATCGCCTTGTCCGTTGCCCAGTTAATGGTATTGTATTTAAAGCGTGACAGCGATCATAAACAAAGCAGTACCTATTTATTGAGCCAGCTACAAAGTGATCGTTTTTTAGACTTGGTGCAGTGGATCCACAGTAATTTAGAGCAATCGTTGTGCGTGAATAGTCTAGCCGAAAAAGCTTCTATGAGCCCTAGAAACTTTGCACGCTGCTTTACTCGAGATATGGGCGTTACACCCGGCCGATTTGTTGAAAAAATTCGCGTTGAAAAGGTGTGTCAGTTATTGGCAACACAAGCGTTGACACAAGAACGGATCGCGACGATTTGTGGCTTTAAGTCACAGGAACAGTTGAGGCGAGCTTTCCGCCGTAACAAAGGAATGTTGCCTCGTGAATATCGTCAAAAAATCAGCGGGTAAATATATATTAGTCGAAATACTATAAGTTTTTTATTGAAAATTTGTATGGATACAGAGGCCCATAATCTTTTGAGGGCCCTTGTGGTCAATAATTTTGATGCTTTGGATCTATTTCATAGATGCCGACTATTCGACGCTATCCTGCCTGAAGCTCTTTTTTTTACGCATAGATTTTCCAGTTTTTCCCGTATGCGGTCGAGTTACTAATGCTGTTCTATTGTGTTGTGGTCAAGTCCAACCGGACACCTCTTTAAGCACATTTCTCAAATTCGATAGGGGCTACGTCCCCCAGTTTTGTATGTATCCTACGTGAGTTGTAATACGCAATATAGGCTCTCACATCTTCCCTTGTCGGATAGATATTTCCCGTCAACCATTCTCGTTTCAGGCTGCTAAAAAAAACGTTCAGTCGGCGCGTTGTCCCAACAATTTCCCTTGCGGCTCATTGAG
>NZ_JALBWM010000081.1 GCF_023895975.1 Microbulbifer okhotskensis | reverse complement strand
AGTCTATCCATAAGGTGCTGATTGAACTTTCGACGTTTCCAGCTAGCAATTGAAAGGCTATCAGCAGGTCTTACAGAATTAATATAAGGTAGGCGGCGCTACTTGGGGCTAGATGTCAATTATTCAATGATACTGATGAGCATAGAGCCCCTCCGCATAAAAGTTTATCACTCCAATGTCAACATCAATTGACCTACATCAATATATACAAACTTAACCCCATTAAAACCACCAAAATACAGAAAAAATAAATACACCTTTGAAGTGTCCCCCTGTGCCATTGGCAGGCGTTTTCTATGCCGGTAATATGCGAACGCGTCCGTCTATTCCACAATGAGTTTTTCCGTGTTTAAACCTGAATTACTGTCCCCCGCAGGGACCCTAAAAAATATGCGATACGCGTTTGCCTATGGGGCGGATGCTGTTTATGCGGGTCAGCCCCGTTACAGCTTGCGGGTACGTAATAACGAGTTCAAAAATATTGAAACCCTCCGCCAGGGTATAGAAGAGGCGCACCAGCAAGGGAAGCAGTTCTACATTGCCTCCAATATTGCTGCCCACAACGATAAAGTACGCAGCTATCTGCGCGATCTGGAAGAGATTGTCGAAATTGGCCCAGATGCTCTGATTATGTCAGATCCTGGCCTGATTATGATGGTGAGGGAACGCTGGCCAGAACTACCCGTACATCTATCGGTACAGGCCAATGCTGTTAACTATGCGACGGTAAAATTCTGGCACCGTCAGGGGCTATCCCGGGTAATACTGTCTCGAGAGCTATCAATCGAAGAAATCGAAGAAATTCGCCAGAAAGTCCCCGAGATGGAGCTGGAGGTCTTTGTACACGGCGCCCTCTGTATCGCTTACTCGGGGCGTTGCTTGCTATCGGGCTATATGACCCACCGGGATGCCAATCAAGGCGCCTGCACCAACTCCTGTCGCTGGCAGTACCAAGCCCATGAAGCCAAAGAAAACGAAGTTGGCGAATTAATTCATGTGCAAACCCAGGGGCCCAACCCAGTCAGTGACGGTAACTCACAGGCCTTCTTGTTGCAGGAACAGGGGCGTCCAGGTGAATATATGCCTGCTTACGAAGATGAGCACGGCACCTATATCATGAATTCCAAAGACCTGCGGGCAGTGCAACACGTGAAGCGCCTTACCGAGATGGGCGTTCACTCCCTAAAGATAGAAGGCCGCACCAAGTCCCACTATTATGTGGCCCGCACTGCACAGATTTACCGTCGCGCTATTGACGATGCTGCTGCAGGCAGGGACTTTGATATGAAGATGATGGATGAGTTAGAAACCCTTTCGAACCGTGGCTATACCGAAGGTTTTTACCGTCGCCACCCACCGGCAGAATACCAGCAGTATGAAAAGGGCTTGGTCTCTACACCGGGCCAGTTATTTGTCGGCGAACTTATTGACGGTAGCCCTAAATATTTAACCATTGATGTCAAAAATCGCTTTGAACTCGGTGATAAAATGGAATTGATGACACCTAGTGGTAGCTTATTTTTCCCGTTAGAACAGATGGAAAATACCGAAGGCAAAGCCGTGGATGTGGCGCCAGGTTCTGGCCATATTGTACAGATCCCACGACCGGCAGGAATTGAGGATAAGCAATTGCAGCAGGCATTACTGGTCAAGGCGCTAGGGTGATAATATCCGCCGCTGTGATAGCCGAGTTGATATTAAGGTGTGGTTACTTTGAAAAATTCAATCGGCTTTTCTTGTTGGCCGCACGCCTTAACTATAAAAAAGATCATGAAATTTCTTCGTGGACCGTGTTTACAAGTGGTTAGGGCTAGTAAGTCATCTATTTCTCAGAACGGCCAAAGAGACTCAATTTTAAAAAGTCAGCTGAATCCTTTAGTAGAACTCAGCGAGTAATTCTATTGAATTAACAGTGGCCACCTCTGAAATCGATAACAGACAGTTTTCACCAGACATCTTTAAGTAACCTTCATTATTCCAGAAAGCCGCTTTAGTCATGGGTGCCATAAAGCATGGCCCTATGTCTTTGCGGAATTTTTTATCAGCCCGCCTATCCCGCACATTCAGAGTGTTTCTACTCAGCTATAGATACCATAAAGAGTTTCAAGAAAAACAATCTTGAAATAGCAAAAGACTCAGCTAGCCTCTAGGCACTAGGCGCAATGCTTATTCTCTTGTGCGCTCATGGATGAACTGCATATGAGTCATTTTCTCGACCGTCTCACCTTCTTTCGCCAACGCACTGAAACCTTTTCTGACGCTCACGGGATTACGACAGGTGAGTCGCAAGACTGGGAGGATGCCTATCGCAAGCGCTGGGCGGCTGACAAAATTGTGCGGTCGACCCACGGGGTTAATTGCACCGGCTCCTGCTCCTGGAAAATCTATGTAAAGGGTGGCATTGTCACCTGGGAGACCCAACAAACTGACTACCCCCGTACCCGACCCGACCTACCCAACCATGAACCGCGGGGCTGTCCACGGGGCGCCAGTTACAGCTGGTATCTTTATTCAGGCACCCGGGTGAAGTACCCGCTGGTAAGAGCTCGGCTGGTTGAGGCATGGCGCAAGGCGCGCAGCTCAAAAGCTCCTGTCGCAGCCTGGCGCGCCACCGTCGAGGATCAGGACACCCGTGAGAGCTGGGTTTCCCGCCGCGGCCGCGGCGGTTTCGTGCGTATTGGCTGGGATGAAGTCAATGAGATTATCGCTGCAGCCAATGCCTATACCATCCATAAATACGGACCCGATCGGGTGGCTGGATTCTCCCCCATCCCCGCTATGTCGATGGTTTCTTATGCCGCCGGCAGTCGCTACTTGTCTCTTATCGGCGGTGTACTGCTGAGCTTTTACGATTGGTACTGTGATCTCCCCCCCTCCTCGCCCCAGACCTGGGGTGAGCAAACCGATGTCCCCGAGAGCGCCGACTGGTACAACTCCGGCTATCTGCTGGTGTGGGGATCAAATGTCCCGCAGACCCGCTCACCGGATGCGCACTTTTATACCGAGGTGCGCTACAAGGGCACCAAAAGCGTGGTGGTTTCTCCGGACTATAGTGAGGCCTGTAAATTTGCCGATCTGTGGCTACACCCCAAACAGGGAACGGATGCCGCCCTAGCGCTGGCACTCGGGCATGTCGTGCTTACCGAGTACTATGTGAAGCGTCAGGTTCCGTATTTTATGGACTATGCCCGGCAATTCACCGATATGCCATTCCTGGTAAAACTAGTAGAGCGCGATGGCCGACTGGTACCAGATCGCCTACTGCGGGCAGCCGACTTTAACGGCGCATTTGGTGAGGACAATAACCCCGATTGGAAGCCGGTTGCTTTCGACGAATCCAGTGGCGATATTGTCTGCCCTAACGGCAGTGCCGGGTTCCGCTGGGGCCAGCAAGGCAAATGGAACCTCGAGGAAAAGGATGGCCAGGGTCGCGATACCAAGCTGGCCTTGAGCCTGGAGAAAATCTCCGATCGCCGAGCAGCCGTTGCATTCCCCTATTTTGGTGCCGACGCCCCCGAAACCTTTGTCGCAACCGGGCACGACACCATCCTGGCACGCACCGTACCGGTAACGACGGTCAAGTTGAAAGATGGCCCCTGCCAGGTGGCTTCCACATTCGATCTGTTTCTTGCCAACTACGGTGTCGATCGCGGATTCGGTGGCGACAATGTAGCGCGAGATTACAATGACGATCTACCTTTCACCCCAGCCTGGGCCGAATCGGTTTGTGGTGTGAAGCGCGATGCCATCATCCATGTTGCACAAGAATTTGCCACCAATGCTGAGGTTACCGAAGGTCGCTCCATGGTAATCCTGGGTGCCGGACTCAATCACTGGTATCACATGGACATGAGTTATCGCGGCATTATTGCGCTGCTGATCATGTGCGGCTGCGTGGGTAAATCGGGCGGTGGTTGGGCACATTATGTCGGGCAGGAAAAACTGCGCCCGCAAACCGGCTGGCTGCCACTGGCATTTGCCCTGGATTGGAATCGCCCGCCGCGCCATATGAATGGCACCTCGTTTTTCTATGCCCACACCAACCAATGGCGTTACGAGTCACTGAAAGTATCCGATATCCTTTCCCCGCTCGCCCCGGAGGGAGACTGGAGCCAGGAGATCATCGACTACAACGTGCGCGCCGAGCGCATGGGCTGGTTGCCATCCGCCCCACAACTGAGCACTAACCCACTACAGGTTGCCAGCCAGCTCATCGAAGCCGGGGAATCCCCGGCAGAAGCTATTCCCAGGAAGTTACAATCCGGCGAATTGGAGTTTGCCTCTGAGGACCCGGACAACCCTCAGAATTGGCCGCGCAATATGTTCTTCTGGCGCTCCAATGTGCTTGGTGCCAGCGGCAAGGGTCATGAATATTTTCTCAAACACTTTATCGGCTCATTGCACGGCGTGGTGGGCGAAGAGAACACCTCCGACGAGGGGCGGCCCTCTGAGGTCAAATGGCACGACAAGGCCCCCGCCGGCAAGCTGGACCTAATGGTCAATATCGATTTCCGCATGTCGACCACCAGCCTCTATAGCGACATAGTGCTGCCTACCGCCACCTGGTACGAAAAACACGACCTCAACACCTCAGATATGCACCCCTTTATCCACCCTCTGACCGCTGCGGTGGACCCGGTTTGGGAGTGTCGCAGTGACTGGGATATTTTCAAAGGTATCGCCAAGAAGTTCTCAGAAATATGTCCGGAGGTGCTCGGCGTTGAGCAGGATCTGGTGATGACGCCCATCCAGCATGACAGCCCCGGTGAGATTGCTCAGCCCTACGAACCCAAGGACTGGAAACGCGGCGAATGCGATCCTGTACCTGGCGTGTCCATGCCCAGTATTGCCCTAGTAGAACGAAATTTTCCCGCCACTTATGAGCGCTTTACGGCTATTGGTCCGGAACTGGAAAAAAAGGGCAATGGAGGCAAGGGGCTCAACTGGAACACCGATACCGAAATTGAAAATCTGGCCAAACTCAACGGCACGATTAAAACGGGCGAATGCGCTGGACGCCCTAAAATCGAAACCGATATCGAGGCCTGTGAAACTATCCTGATGCTGGCACCGGAAACCAACGGTGAAGTCGCGGTAAAGGCGTGGCAGGCGCTGGGCAAAAATACCGGCCGAGACCACGAACACCTGGCAGAGGGTAAGGAAGAAGAAAAAATTCGTTTTCGCGATGTGGTATCGCAACCCCGAAAAATCATTTCCTCACCCACCTGGTCCGGTATCGAGAGCGAACACGTTTCCTACACCTCCAACTGGACCAATGTGCACGAGCTGATTCCCTGGCGCACCATCACCGGACGTCAACAACTGTACCAAGACCATACCTGGATGCGAGCGTTCGGGGAGGGCTTCGTAACCTGGCGGCCACCCATCGATACTCGCTCTGTTAAACAGGTGTTGGGGAAAATCCCCAATGGCAATCCTGAAATCCAGCTCAACATTCTGACCCCCCATCAGAAATGGGGAATTCACTCTACCTATACTGAAAACCTGATCATGCTGAGCCTCAACCGGGGCGGTCCGGTGGTGTGGATCAGTGAGGAAGATGCGCAAAAAGCCGGGATCAGGGATAACGACTGGATCGAGGCTTTCAATATCAATGGCGCTCTGACCGCCCGCGCTGTCGTCTCGCAGCGCATCATGACGGGCTCAGCCATCATGTACCACGCCCAGGAAAAAATCGTTAATACCGTGGGCTCAGAAATTACCAATCAACGCGGCGGTATCCACAATTCAGTCACCCGGATCAATATGAAACCCACTCATATGATCGGCGGCTACTGCCAGCTTGCCTATGGTTTCAATTACTACGGCACCGTCGGCGCCAACCGGGACCAGTTTGTAGTGGTGCGCAAAATGAATGAAATCAATTGGTTTGATAAGGAAGTGCAACCGGCTGCAACTTGAACGGCCGCATTCTTACTACTGCCCGATCACAATAATTATGTGAGTTCTTATGGATTTGGATATTGACGTGCAAGTTCGCCGACAGAAACGCAGGAAGCAGCAATGAAAATCCGCGCCCAGATTGGGATGGTCCTGAATCTCGACAAATGTATAGGCTGCCATACCTGTTCGATTACCTGCAAGAACGTATGGACCAACCGTGAGGGTGTCGAGTACGCCTGGTTTAACAACGTGGAATCCAAGCCGGGGGTCGGCTACCCAAAAGACTGGGAAAACCAGAAGCGTTGGAACGGCGGCTGGATTCGTAAAAAAAATGGCAAACTCCAACCCCGTGCAGGCTCTAAATGGCGTCTGCTATCCAATATTTTTGCCAACCCGGACCTGCCGGAAATTGATGATTTCTATGAGCCCTACACCTTTGAATACGACTGGCTACAGAAAGCCCCGGAACTACAAGCACAACCCTCGGCTAAGCCCCGTTCGCTGGTGACCGGTGATGTTATGACAAAAATCGAATGGAGCGGCAACTGGGAGGATGACCTGGGAGGCGAATTCAGTGCACGCTCAAAGGATTACAATTTCGACGGTGTCGAAAAAGAAATCTACAGCCAGTTCGAGCAGACCTTCCTGATGTACCTGCCCAGGCTTTGTGAGCACTGTCTGAATCCTTCCTGTGTAGCCTCCTGCCCCTCGGGCGCAATTTACAAACGTGAGGAGGACGGCATTGTCCTGATCGACCAGGGCAAGTGCCGCGGCTGGCGTATGTGCGTTTCTGGCTGTCCCTATAAAAAAATCTATTACAACTGGTCCACCGGTAAATCCGAGAAGTGCATTTTCTGCTACCCCAGGATAGAGGCTGGCATGCCCACGGTATGCTCGGAAACCTGTGTCGGTCGCATCCGTTACCTGGGCGTTCTGCTGTACGACGCCGATCGGATCGAGAAAGCCGCTTCCGTAGAAAATGAAAAGGATCTGTACCCGGCACAACGGGATATCTTCCTCAATCCTCACGACCCCGCCATTCAGGAACAAGCCATCCGCGATGGTATCCCCCAAGCATGGTTGGATGCGGCAACCCAATCACCCGTGTACAAAATGGTGATGGACTGGGAGGTGGCTTTCCCCTTACACCCGGAATACCGCACCCTGCCGATGGTCTGGTATATACCGCCGCTTTCGCCAATCCAATCTGCCGCCGAGGCTGGCAAGATCGCCGTGAACCATGGCATGCCGGACGTCAACTCGTTGCGCATCCCTCTACGCTACCTGGCCAACCTGCTCACTGCTGGCGACGAAGCACCAGTAGCCCGCGCGCTGGAACGGATGTTGGCGATGCGCGCCTATATGCGCGCCAAAACGGTAGATGGAATAACCGATGAGAGTATCCCGGAAAGTGTGGGTCTCAGCCGAACAACTATTGAAGACATGTACCGCTATATGGCGCTCGCGGCCTACGAGGATCGCTATGTAATCCCTACCAACCACCGCGAATCCGAAGAAAACGCCTACCACCTGCGCGGCGCTATGGGCTTTAGCTTTACCGAGCCGCACAACGGAAGCACCAAACTCGACCTATTTGGCGGCCCCAAACGTATGCCCGGCAAACGCTATACGGATACTCCCTAATGAAAAGGATATTACGCGCTCTGGCATTGCTACTGGACTACCCCAGTGAATCCCTGAAAGCACACATTGCCGAGATTCGCGAAACGCTGGAAAGCGAAAAGCTACTGTCCAGCACAGACCGCGCCATGCTTGAGCCGTTGCTACGCAGTTTTTTACAGCAGGACCTGCTCGGATTACAAGTGACCTACAGCGATGTGTTCGACAACTCCCGTACCCTTTCCCTGCATTTTTTTGAGCATATTCACGGCGAAAGTCGCGAACGCGGCCAGGCCATGCTCGACCTGGGCGAAGAGTACATCGCGCACGGTTGCTTCCTGCAGCGCGATGAGTTACCAGACTTTATCCCGATTTTCCTGGAGTTTGCTTCCTGCCTGCCAGAAGCCGAAATCCGTGACTGGCTATCACGGCCCGCCCATGTTTTCGCAGCACTGGCAAAGCGCCTCGATGAACGTAAGTCAGCCTATGCAGGGATATTTCACCTATTAATCAGGCTCGCTGGCCAACAGCCCGATGCCCAGGCGGTGCAGGAATTACTGGCGCGAAACCAACAGGCCGCGGAAGCTTCTGTGGATGAAGAATGGGAAGAAAAACCGGTTACTTTTATGACACCTGAACACAAGGTGACAGAGCGAGGCATCATCGCGCGACTGAAAGCCGCCGGCAAACTGATTCTGTCTTCCAGCGATACGTAAAAGAGTTTAGAGAGCCACCTAAGAGATAATTGCGACAGACACCATGCACAGCGTCATCAACTACTTATTGTTTGGCTGGTACCCCTATGTCGCCCTCACTGTACTGGTGTTGGGTAGCATCATCCGCTTCGACAAGGGCCAGTACAGTTGGCGCTCACAGTCGTCTCAGTTCCTGCACCGCAAGCAGATGATGCTGGGTTCCAATCTGCTCCACCTGGGAATCCTAATACTGTTTGTCGGCCACTTTGTTGGCCTGCTGACTCCCATTGGGGTTTTTGATTATTTTGGCGTGAGCCACGGCTTCAAGCAGCTAATGGCACTGATCGTTGGCGGCCTTGCCGGAATAGCCGGATTTATCGGCTGCAGCATTCTGCTGCATCGACGACTTTTTTATGCACGCATCCGCCACAGCTCCTCTGTCGGTGACATCCTGGTTCTCGTTCTGATATGGCTGCAACTGTTTATTGGACTGGCCACTACCATCTGGACCATGGACCACCTGAGCGGCAAGGAAATGGTGTTATTTATGGGCTGGGCCCAGGGCATACTCACGTTTACCCCCTCTGCAGCTGAATTGATTATCAATACTCAGCTCGTCTACAAGATACATATTGTGCTAGGGCTAACACTGTTCCTGATAACCCCCTTCACACGCTTGGTGCACATCTGGAGCGCCCCCTTTGCCTATGTGTTGCGCCCCGGCTACCAAATAGTGAGATCGAGAAAACTGGCTCGTAAGACTACGACACCGATACCCGAATCCACCACACCTCATCCAACAAGCCCAACACCCAAGTAAAGGCTCATCATGAGCAAAGACAACGCCATACAGTATATCGAGCTTCCTGCGACCCCAACCGGGGAAACACCTCATGACCCGGTCTTACCCTCTGCCTGTAAGACCGGCGGTTGTGGCGGCGGCTCGGGGGCAGCACATGCGCCTACACCGATGCCCGCTTTTGCACCGGTGCGAGTCAATGGCGTGGAAATTGCTGCTGAGGAAATTGCACGGGAGATGCAGCACCACCCGGCAGCGGACGGCGAAACTGCCTGGCACCGTGCAGCACGAGCACTGGCTATCAGGGAACTATTACTGCAGGTTACAAGTACCTGCCCACTCGATGAACAGCAGCAAACCATCGCTACTGATCATATCGAGACGGAAGAAGATGTAGAGGTAAGCGCCTTACTGGACCGGGAACTACCACCGCCCTGTGTCACCGAGGAGGAATGCCGGCGCTATTACGCCGGGCATACTCATCGCTTCCTTACGCCAGACTTGTTCGAAGCAGCTCATATCCTGATTGAGCCAATAGAGGACACTGACAGTGGTTGGCTCAAAGCAAAGCAACAGGCGCATGAACTCGCCGGTGAATTAGGCGACGATGCAAGGCACTTTGCCGAAGCCGCCCGTGAATTATCCGGCTGCCCAACGGGCCGGCAGGATGGCTCACTGGGCCAGGTCCGTCGTGGCGAACTGGATCAAGCCGTACAATTGGCTTTGGAAGCGCTGCCGGAGGGGTGTACCGCGAGAGAGCCGGTGCGCAGTCGTTTCGGTTGGCATCTGGTGCGCCTGCATCGCCGTATTAACGGACAGACACTGCCATTCGAGCTAGCCAGGGAGAAGATCCTCGACATGCTGGAAGCGCGCGCCTGGGTCACTTCCGCCTCCAAGTATATTGGTGAACTGGCAAGCGTTGCCCATATCGAGGGCGTACAACTCGATTTAACTGCCTCGATAGATGAGAGCCCTGCCCTATGAGTGAAAAGACTCCCCCCAAGGACTCCCACTTGAACCCAGACCTGCGCGTCGTACGGGATGATACCTATGGCCCGGACCAGGAAGGGCATGACCCGATGGAGTCCGTTTCCGTCAAGCCCGAGAAAAAACGCCTGTGGCCACTGGTATGGGCAATTGTGACCATCGCCTGTGTACTGATTGCTGTTTTTCTATTGATTCCTTAAGCCTCGGGATAGGGAAAATCTATCATGGCTTCATTACCTGCCGCCTCCCGGCCCGACCAGGTTCGGGCACTCAGCTTGAGCACTATCGCCTTTACCGCCTGCTTTGCGGTCTGGACGATTTTTTCGATTATTGGCATCGCGATTAAAGAAGAGCTGGGTATCAGCGAATCTGAATTCGGTCTCCTTATTGCAACGCCAGTCCTCACAGGTTCTGTCACCCGCCTAGTTCTCGGTATATGGACAGAGCGCTATGGCGGTCGTCTTGTTTTCGCGCTGCAAATGCTACTCACCGCCCTTTCCACCTGGCTGCTGACATTCGCCTCCACCTATCCCATGTACCTGCTGGCAGCACTGGGCATTGGCCTTGCCGGGGGCTCTTTTATCATTGGCGTCACCTATGTTGCGAGCTGGTTTGAACCCGAGCGCCAGGGCACTGCACTGGGTATTTTCGGGGCTGGCAATGTGGGAGCAGCAGTCACCAAATTTGTAGCGCCCTTTATCCTGGTAGCCTTCGGCTGGCATATGGTGGCCTATATCTGGGCTGCAGCGTTGGCGCTGATGGCGATCGCGTTCTATATACTCGCCAAAGATGACCCGCAATGGGTGGCCCAGAAGGAATCTGGCAAACCGGTTCCCTCATTTGCGGAGCAGTTCAAGCCTCTGGAAGATATTCGTGTATGGCGGTTTTCGCTGTATTACTTCTTTGTCTTCGGCGGCTTTGTCGCCTTGGCACTGTGGATGCCCAACTACCTGATCGAAGTGTACGGAGTGGATGTGCGCACTGCGGGCATTTCTGCCGCAACCTTCTCTTTATCGGCATCACTATTTAGAGCTTATGGCGGGCACCTGTCTGACCGCCATGGTGCGCGAACCGTAATGTACTGGACATTTGGCTTCTCGCTGCTTCTCCTACTGATGCTGTCTTACCCGCCGACCCAATACATTATCGCCACTAAAAATGGGCCTCTCACTTTCAGCACCCAAATGGACCTCTGGCCATTTGTGGGGGTGTTGTTCGTGCTGGGTTTCTTTATGAGCCTGGGCAAAGCGGCGACCTATAAGCACATTCCTGAATATTACCCTCGGCATATCGGCTCTGTCGGTGGACTGGTGGGTATGATCGGAGGGCTGGGCGGCTTTGTACTACCGATTTTTTTTGGTGTCACACTGGATTTGACAGGCATTTACACCAGTTGCTTCGCAATTCTTTTTGCCCTGGTGGTATTCGCGTTGGTGTGGATGCACTTATCAATCCAGGCGGAGGAAAAGCGTCCAGAGCAGGCTGATGAAATAGAAGAATTGCGTCCAACCAAGGAAGAGGCCAGCAAAGACCGGGTGCTTGAAGACTGGAACCCGGAAGATAAGGAATTCTGGGAAACCCGTGGCCGCGCCATCGCCCGGCAAAACTTGTGGATCTCAATCCCGGCATTGCTGCTGGCATTTGCGGTGTGGATGGTCTGGTCAGTCGTGGTGGCACGCCTGCCCGCTATCGGCTTTGACTTCAGCTCCTCCCAGCTATTCTGGCTGGCTGCCCTGCCCGGCCTGTCCGGGGCCACACTGAGAATATTTTACAGCTTTATGGTGCCCATCTTTGGTGGGCGCCTATGGACGGCCGTATCGACGGCATCACTGCTGGTGCCATCGATTGGCATGGGCTACGCCGTACAGGACCCGACTACCCCCTTTCTGATCTTCTTGGTGCTGGCCCTGCTGTGTGGTTTAGGGGGAGGCAACTTCGCCTCCTCAATGGCAAATATTGCTTTCTTCTTCCCCAAAAAGGAAAAGGGCCATGCCCTGGCATTAAATGCCGGGCTCGGAAACCTGGGGGTGTCGGTGATGCAATTCCTGGTGCCGCTGGTCATTACTGCCAGCATTTTTGGCGCCGTGGGAGGGAATCCACAGCAAGCTGACGATGGCACCCTACTGTGGGTGCAGAATGCGGGCTTTATCTGGGTTCCGCTGATTATTGCCGCAACGGCAGCGGCCTGGTTGGGCATGCATGATATAGCGGATGCAAAATCCAGCTTCGGGGAACAGGCCGTTATATTCAAGCGCAAACACAACTGGCTGATGTGCATTCTGTATACCGGCACGTTTGGCAGTTTTATTGGTTACTCCGCCGGATTCCCGCTGCTGACACGGCTGCAGTTTCCAGAAGTCAACGCACTGCAACTGGTATTCCTGGGTCCACTGGTGGGTGCCCTCAGCCGCGCCGGCAGTGGCTGGTTGGCGGACAAATACGGCGGCGCCAGGGTCACTTTCTGGACCTTTGTCGGGATGATCATTGCGGTATTGGGAGTGATTTATTTCATTGCCAATAGTGAAATGGGAGGCGCCTTCTGGGGCTTCTTCGCCTGCTTTATGGCACTGTTCTTCCTCACTGGAGTGGGCAATGCCTCTACATTCCAGATGATCCCGGTGATTATGGGCAAAGAAATTCCGCGTCTTATGCCCAGCCTGGGCAATGAGGAACAGAAGCGTCAGGTTGACCGTGAGAGCGCTGCCATTATTGCCTTTACCAGTGCGATTGCGGCTTATGGCGCATTTTTTATACCCAAAGCATACGGCTCATCAATAGAGATTACCGGGGGTCCCTCAGCCGCATTGTGGGCATTCCTTATCTTTTACATTATTTGCCTGGTTATCACCTGGAGCTTCTATTCCGCTCGCCACGGCTTGCTTTACGATGTGGAGCGCGGCTCCAACAATAATCAGAAGTAACGATGCCCAACAGAACCGAGAGATTACCAATAATTGGCAATCTCTCGGTGCCTAACCCAGCACCCAACTCATACATCATTCCGACGTAGCAATACCACTGCGGGCAATCAATTCAAGGCCGGGGCGATCACACCAATAGCCATCGACTCCCGGCGGCAATAGCTGTGGGTCCAAATCGTCGCGCCGGGCGCGATCGAAAGCATCAATTATCGGAGCCATCTGTTGCCACTGCGGCGACAGACGCAGGATATCGATCCCCCTTTCACATAGCTGTGGGTAATGAGACAACAGATTGACCGCTTCCCCAGACAGCGTCTGAATACCGTTAATCACGAACAACTCTTCCCCCTCCTGGGATGCCAGCGGCAAACCATGGGGATATTCCATACAGCGATAAGCACAATTATCTTTGTCGAGTCCGTGGTGGCGGGCGGTGAAGCAGCGCGCCGAATAGGCCAGAGGCATATGGCCGTAGGCAAACACTTCTACTTCAGGTTTTTTCTCACAAGCATTAAGCACGCCAGACAATTGCTGGGAACCCATTTCCACCGGCACAGTCCAGCGCACCATACCCATCGACATCAAATGTTCCACTGCCTTGTGATTGTAAATATTGACTGCCGGCCCGCAGGTAAATGGCAGGCGAGCTTCGGATAACAGCTGCACTGCCGACATATCGTTGGCCTCAACCAACCAATTACCGTTATCGCAGATTTTCCGCACCCAGTTGAGGTCGGCATTAGATTCCAGCAGCGTCAGTGTTGACAGGACTATCTGCTTGTCGGTCGCCTCCGCCAGTATCCGGGCACGCTCCAGCCAATCCGCCGCCCGCAACTCATGTCTCTTACCGCACACCACTTCTCCCAGGTAAATGATATCCAGCGGTGTCGATAACATTGCTTCATAGAAGTGATTGATATCGTTACGCCGCCAGTAGTATTGCGCTGGTCCCAGAGCTAGCTGCATCTTGTGTCCTCTACTGCCAGGGGCGATCATAAGCGCCCAGCGTTGTTTGCTTGCCTTCTGAATTTTTTGCCAGCGTCTCTTGCCAGCGATCCTTTACCAGGAAATCATCACCGTGCTGCAGCACCTGATCAATTGCCTCACGCCAGGTACGCACCACCTGTGAGACATAGGCGGGGCTTCGCTGCCTGCCCTCCAACTTAATGGCCTTGATACCGGCCGCTTTGAGTTCCGGCAGCAGCGCCATACTATTCAAACTTGTCGGCTCCTCAAGCGCGTGCTGGCGCTTTCCATCGACGATAAACCTGCCCTTGCACAGAGTTGGATAGCCGGCATTTTCATGGTCGGCGAATCGATCGATCAGGACTCCGTTTAATCTTGTCTCCAGTTCATTTGCTACTTTCCGCCACTCCACCGCCTTGGCCGGGGAGCAAACCCCATTCTTATTGGGCGACTCACCGGTAATATAGGAACTCAGATGGCAGCGCCCCTCAGCCATAATGCAGAGGCTGCCGAAGCCGAAGACTTCCAGCTCCACACAGCTCGCGGCAGTCAGCTGCTGAACCTGCTTCAGTGACAACACC
Organism: Microbulbifer okhotskensis; assembly: GCF_023895975.1. Lineage (GTDB taxonomy): Bacteria > Pseudomonadota > Gammaproteobacteria > Pseudomonadales > Cellvibrionaceae > Microbulbifer > Microbulbifer okhotskensis. The sequence continues at coordinate 4,410 of NZ_JALBWM010000081.1, read as the reverse complement.
CTGGGTAATACTGCCCGGCGAATACCAAATTGCTGTCGATAGAATTCTAGTGCTGGCGCGCTGGTAGCTGATGCCTGCACCGACAGGTGGAGTGCCAAATCAGGGTGCCTTCTTTGCGCATACCCCATAAGACCGATATCCGCCAGAATTACAGCGTCAGCATTGAGGCCCGCCGCGCGATCCACTGCTGCCTGCCAGCGCGTGAAGCTGTCCGGCTTCGCATAGGTATTGATAGCCACATACAGTTTTCTGCCACGGTTGCGGATACGCTCCAGAGCGCGCAGTGCATTCTTATCGTTGAAGTTGAGGCCTCCAAAATTCCGCGCATTGGTTTCGTCGCTAAAGCCGATATAAACCGCATCCGCACCATTGTCGATTGCGGCCTCCAGTGCCGGAAGGCTTCCGGCCGGGCATACAAGTTCCATAGTTATTCCCTATATTTCGGAGTAATCACCGCTAATTCAGCGGCAATCACTTCCAGCCAGCGCAGAGCCCACTGCGGTATACGACTGCGATCAAAAGCATCCAGACGATTTTTCACCGTCAAGCCGATTTCGGTCTGGCCACCGAGGCATAATCTGCGTTGGAAAAAAAGCGTGTCCGGATCCTCACGTCCACTGGCGATGGCAAGAAAATCGGCGAAATTGGCTGAGATAGTCGAGTCGGCCTCGACATCTGCCAGCGCGCGCACGAAGGCCGCATCGCGCTTACTCACCCGAAGGCGAATCTGCAGATCTGTAACATTGACTTCCAGTACCTGATTATCGAGAAAATCGAACAGCCCATCGTGAAGCTCTTCTGACAACCGCGTATTGAGCAGTTTGATAAATGCCACCTCACCCGGCCAGCTGGGCAACAGAGGCAATATTTTGCAGCCGAATCGATAGCCAAGTTGTGAAATTGATCTTTTGACAGCCAGCATTTCCCCTCCAAATCCGATAAAAAGTTACCTTTCAGCTCCAGCCTCATCGTATATTGCGGAGTGCGCTGGAGCGCGCTATACGTCATTGTGGAAAGTGTTTCTCTCTCTGCTCTATGCAGGCGGCAATGTTCGATATTTGAGTTATTATCGACTTGGAAGTAAGCTCCGCGCCTTAAAGCACACTATGGATTAATCCCTATACGTTCATAATCGAAGTTCATACTTTATACCGCCCCAAGACATAGCAATTCTTTCCTCTGTTTTTAGTATTTCTACAGTACTCTCTGCCATACGGTGAAGTGTCACCATCAGCAGTTAACAACCTTAATGGCCGAAATCACCAACTTCACGGCTCCGTAATGGTGGCCAGACGAGGAATCACCACGGTATTCCAAGTGTGTTCTATTTCATCTTCAGACGGGTCTGCATGCATTTTTTTTCGGACCCCTTCTCTGGACAGATCTATATGTACCTCAGGCTCAATACTCTGACGCCGCAGGCAGTTGAGAGCACAGTGTAATGGACAGCCATCCAAAACAATTTTTTTACGCCCGGATTTGGCGGTCTTGAGCAGAGCCTCCACATCGCCCCCCACACCAGCCACACAGGACATTTCTGCGCGCCTATTACGATCGAGCTTCACTGCAAGCCTATTCGCTAACTGCGCAGCGCTGGAGCACCCGGAACATGCATATACCAAAGGCAACTCCCGGTAACCTATTCTAGTATTCATTACCGATTTTCCTTCCCTAAATTCGAAGTCGGACATCTGTCATCGGGTAAGTAATATTTCGAGGCAATATCCTTGGCTCGTGCTCGGTGATGGGTCTATTATTCGGCAAGAGGCTGCTACCCTTTTAAAATTACAAACAGTTGAAAACTCTTTTAACATTCTATTAGGTGACCTTAATTAATATATATTTCCACTCAGGTAGCACTTCACAGGAGTATTTATTGAACAATACACCTCTGCAGCCATCAGCAATCCCTGAATGCATCTCACCCAAACCCAGAGATAGCTTGTGCTCTACCCATGACATAGAAATATAATTGGAGCCTTGATGCAGCAGAAGAATATAAGAGAACTCTCAAAGAGGGTCACCTACCCAAAATGGGTAGATGTGAAATATTTACTCACAAATTGGTAGAAAAACACCATGGAGGCCATCGCAGTATTTGACTACATTCAATCGTTGGCGGGAATCACCAAAAAAAATAATGAGTTCGGAGATTTTCACATTACCATCAAATTTTTTATGGGTAATACCTATTAAGCACTTATGGCTCGGACAGAAAAAATATTCACATAATTTGCAGAACTAATTTGACCAGCCCACACTACTCATCACATCTACATTCAATCTCTCACTGTATCCACACACCTCCCAGCTTGATGATCACGCCCCTGATATTACCACTGGCACATTCAAGAATAACGTGATCATAAAGCAATCACCCATTAATTCACTCCGCCCAAGCAATCTACTGAAACACTTAATTAAGGTATTGAAACCACCAGCATCCTAATGCCAACAAACTGCTTATGTTAAAAACACGCCCACCGCTTTCCAACTGCCTTACCTCTTTATCAGGGCTTAGATCAACTACCACTTTGTGGTTTACGTATCTGTAACTGACTACTACACTGCTGCGACACAATCTGATTAATAATGGCAACCATAACAGAGAGCGTGACATGAAACGCTACGGCCTGCAATTAGCCTTAGCCAGCATTATCTTATCCAACCCCACCATCGCCGATATAGCCGAAACAAGCGGCGGATTAAAAATCATCTCTGAGGACGGGAATTTTTATGCTGAACTCGGCGGCATTATCTTCTTTGACGGCTATATTTTTGACAAAGATGACAGGTTTTACTCTGAACTAGATGAAGATTATTTTATTTTTCGGGATATAGATGAGCCCGTAAACACCACAGACTTCCGTGCAGTACGCTTGATAATGAAAGGAAGGCTGTGGAATTGGGAATACAAGCTGGAACGCGACTTCTCCACCCCCGGAACCGCCGGGCTTTTGGATGTCTATTTAAACACTGAAATCTTTAACGGCAAATTTATCACAGGAAATTATAAACCCAGCAGATCTCTTGGTGAACTTATCGGTCAGAACGATATCCTAATGATGGAGCGACCTTTTGCCTCAGATGGAATTTATTTTGGTCGAGTCAGACAACAGGGGCTAGGCTGGCATACTCATTGGTGCTGTCATACTTTTGGCATTGATGTATTTAACCTGCGCAATCCTGGTGCCCCACGCAATTCAGGTATCGGTCTCGCATCAAGATTTACCTGGGCTCCTATCAATGACCCAATCAGCACGCTTCACCTTGGCGCATCGCTGAGCTACGAAAATCCCAATAGGTTCACCCTTCCTCGCACCGCTTTTGTCGAATACTCCGGCCGCAGGGGCCTCGGCCAGTTAATTGCCCTAAGCCCTGGAGGTGATGATCTTTTCTTTGGAGAATTTGGCGATGAGGAATTTTATCTCGGCAGCCCTGAAGGGAAGGTACATTTTACAGGATTAGAGCTGGCCGGAACCTATGGACCGTTTTATCTCCAATCAGAATATGCATTTGGTAATTTTTCTGGCGATTATTTTCTCTCCGAACTCACTTTTGAAGAACTATTTGGCGCCCCACCTGAATTTCTGTGTGACCCCTTCTTCGGTTGCTTTATAGGGGATCAGGATGTTCGAACTTGGTATATCACGGGTAGCTGGGCAGTAACCGGTGAACATAAACCATACAATGAAAAAAGAGGCGTTTTTAAATCTATAAAACCTATTCCACCTGCAGGTGCTCTCGAGATAACCGCCCGGTTTCAGTCCATCGAGAACAAGGACATATATAACATGAAGGCCAGCAACTTCGTATTTGGATTTAACTATTATTTCAACCCTAAAGTACGCGTGATGTTAAATGTGACTTTAGGAAACAATAGATTCCTTGATGATAGGACCAACCAATTCGCTATTCGCATACATGGCTTTTGGTAACCAAAAACTGTAGCAGCCCCTTTTTTAGCATGACACTCCAAAGGAATATCTGGCCAGTTAATACTCTTACCATAACACCACCAATCCTTGGGCCGATTACTTAAGTAAGACGAGATCAATTAGGGATTACTAACACTGACTTGGCATCAGCAGCTAGCCTAGCATCAAACATCCCCCTCGCCAATAAGGAAATATAACCTATCAATTTAACGTTTCACCACCAGTATGCAGAATCTCAGCCGGCCACCGGGTAGCTGTAAGGTGAGCAATATGATTGACTATTCTAACCTTCAGCTATTCATCGCAAGCAACCAACAGTCCATCTGATTTAAATGTAATTTCAGGCTGTATTTATCAGCCTACCCTCTTATGATTTTTCGCTAGAAAGCTAAAAATATATTCCAGGGCGCGTTTTAGGGTACCAATACTTCGGACAGTTTTAGGGGGCGAAATAGGTAGGAACCACGGCCAG
>NZ_JALBWM010000080.1 GCF_023895975.1 Microbulbifer okhotskensis | reverse complement strand
AACAGTTTTTACTACATCTTCCATGGGCAGGTATTGTTTTAATTTGAAGTGAGAATCTTATTTTCTCAGTATCTGGCCGTGGTTCCTACCTATTTCGCCCCTAAAACTGTCCGAAGTATTGATGAAGGTAACCGAACAATTAGTATCTGCGGTGCAAGCACAAGCTGTAGAGAAAGTGGCGTCCCCGGAAGTATTTCTTGCAGGTCAAACCGTGGTGGTAAATCCTCTCACCAGTTACCACGATAGCCTGATTGGTTTAATGGAGAAGCAGCATGAGCAGGATGTGCTGCCACTGCAAATTCAGCGCCTGCTGGGAGCTACTACTGAGTCATTAATCGATGCGGTGGCCAGAGGCGTTTTTCCTTACACGGTAGTTGATTCTCACCTGGTTGCGATCGAAAGTACTTACCGCGATGATTTTACCGTGGTGGGTGAATTGCCTGGAGAGAGAGAGATTGCCTGGGCGGTGCGCACCGGTCAGTCAGAATTGCTAAATCGGCTAAATGCCTTTCTGAAGAAACACAATCGCGATTTGTTCTTTAATGTTACTTACAATAAGTATTTCAAAGAGCGAAAGCGTATCGTTCGCCATCAGGGGCAACGCCTGCGCAGTACCGATGAGTTGTCTCCATTTGATCCCATAGTGCGAAAGTACACCGAAAGTACTGATCGAGACTGGCGCATGGTAGTTGCGCAAATGTACCAGGAAAGCCAATTTAATCCCGAAGCGCGCTCCTTTGCCGGGGCCCAGGGGTTGATGCAAGTACTACCACGCACGGGCCAGCAATTGGGGATTCAAGACCTGTACGATCCAGACAATGGCATACGCGCGGGCGTATCTTACCTCGGTTGGTTGGATCAGCGCTTTCCGCAAAACCTTCCCTTGGAGCAAAAAATATATTTTATCCTGGCCGCCTACAACGCGGGTCACGGCCATGTACGGGATGCCAGGAATTTGGCCCAGCACCTGGAACTGGACCCGGACCAGTGGTTTGGCCATGTTGAAGAAGCCATGTTACTTTTGTCTCAACCTGAGTATTATCGAAAAAGCCGTTTTGGCTATGTGCGCGGGCGTGAACCGGTCAATTATGTCCGGGAGATTCGCGATCGCTATATTGGATACTTGGGTGTTGAGCGCCATCAGGCTTATTCGAGTGTCGAGTAATATTTTGGGCATATTTATGAAAGATATTTATATCAGAAAAAAAGATAACCAGCGCTTGAAATAGTAGTTGTCGGCAACTTAATAACCGGAATAAGCGGGACGTTCGGCAAATCAACTCTGTCACTATTTGAGTGACCATGACGGGGTGAGCAGATAGTCTCTACAACCCGGAAAAAAACGGCAGATCTTTTAAATAGCCTGCTAAGGGGCGGGTTTACTCTCCCAGTGCAACTTCACCACCGAAGCGAGAGTGTTCTGTGGCCCTACTTTGCCGGCTCCGCCAATAATATAAAGATTAGAACCGATAGAGACTGCCCCGTGACCGTGGCGAGCTTCCCTCATGTGGCCCCCTGTACTCCACTGATCGCTGATGGGGTTATAGATCCAGATTGTGCTAAACGCGGTCCCTGTTTTCCAGTTACCCAAGGGACCAAATTTTTCACCGCCAGTTACGATAATGCTTCCATTGAGCGGAGCTGCGGTGAGCCCAGCCAGGGCCTGTGGCAGCGGCCTTATGGGTTCCCATTTGTCCAGGCTTGGATCATAGGCTTCGGCGAAAGAGAGGTTTCTGGCCTTATAGCCACTGCGATTGGATTGGCGTCCCCCAATCACATAAATCCGGTTATCGATAGCGGTTCCTGCGGCAGAGTTTCGCTTAATACTTGCTGGCGCAGCCGATTCCCAGTGACGATTGTTAATCAATAGAAAATGACGGTCTGTATCGGTATTACTCGATGGTGTGTTTGGAGACTTGCCACCGAGCAAGTGAATATTCTCCTGTATAGTGGCATATACCGATTCCGCCATGGGCTGAGGTAGTTTGGGGGCCGAAACCCACTGCCTGCTATCTCGGGAAAGTTGATACACCGTATCCTGGACTTGCCAGGCGTTGCCTTTCTCCCCATAGAAACCACCAAGGCCATAGAGATATTTGGAATTACTGGCCATGCCAAGATGATGCCTGGCTTCGGGGAGTTCGGGGCCATTTTTCCAAACGTTGTATTGTGGAGAAAAAATACGGGTATTTTTTGACGGAGACAGACCGTAAAAAATGGGACTAGTGGATGTTACAAAACCTCCAGACACATAGATTTCACCGTCAAAGTCTGCAGGATATATCTCCTGAATAGGGGTTCTTAATTTCGGTAAGTCGGTTATTGAGAGCTTCGAATTTTCTTGTTGAGCCTGAATGGTGGCCCCGCCAAGGATAAAAGGTGTCATTCCCGTGAGCTTCAGAAAATTTCTTCTATTAATACTCATAATCGCTTCAGAGCTCCCTGCCGACGGACCTAAAAAATTGATAAATTAAAGTTGCTTGCAAAAAAACAAGCTGTAGGGGTCTTCTTTATAATTGCTAAAAGGCCCGCAACTTTGAAATCCGTATTGACGATACAGAGCGACAGCGGGTGCAAATGGGTCACTGCTACCGGTCTCCAGCTTAATTTGTTGATATTGTCTCAGCTTGGCTTCAGTGATAATTCTTTCAAGTAGTGCCCTGGCAACCCCTTTGCGCAGGAATATGAAATCTGTCTTCATCGACTTAATTTCCCCCAGTGTGGGGGTAATCTCTTTCAGAGCCCCGCATCCTGCCAGAATGCCATTTATTTTTGCACTCCAGAAGGAGACTGCGGGATCTACTAATCCTTCGCGATCCAGAGCATGAACACTGCCAGGAGGGGAGTGCTTATGCATTTCCTGTAAATGAAGCTCTAGGAGATTGATAATAGAGCCATCAGAGAGGTCGTCTTTTTGTACTGATATTTCCATGTCTTAGCGCCATCTTTTCAGAGAAAAGGGTGGGCTAATAGTACAGGGTTTACATTATATTTTCTATTTGTCTAAGCTGTGGGTGGCTAAGTTTTCTTCCAGTATAGATTTTTCGGAGAGTGTATTTTTCCAGGAGGAATGCAAAGCGATAGTGTGACTATTTAGCGATAGGAGGTAGTTTTGAACTTGAGTTCTTTGAATCCAGTCAGGAGCCCTTTCTACATCGGGCCCATTGTTCCCTGCACTCTGCTTTGAAAATAATCGCGTGTGCCAATATTATCGAGTTAAGCACTCTGGTTATAAAAAATTCCCCGCGATATTCCAAACTCAAAAACCGAGTTTGTGACCAACTTTCACCAATCAGCTCGCTGGCCATAGCATTGACTAAGTCGCTACGGATTTGTGTGTCAACCGTACAACGTTTCTCAATCTTTTCGTCAAGACGGTGTGATTCCATCAAGAGGACTAATTGTGGATGATTACGTTTGATTCCAGTTTTAGACTGCAACACATCTATATCATCAGAAATGAGTTCGCGGCTTAGCTTGGCGTTAGCAATAATAAGAGGGTGAACTTGAGTGCGCGTTTGCTTTTTGAGCCCGGCCGTTCCTCCAATGGAATAAGATCGATGTGTGCGAGAAAGGACTCTCGGTAGAGGAGCTTGAATACCATAGTATATTCGCCTTGCTAATTCCTGTTCATAGGGGAATAGGCCTTCCCTATGCTTTTATGACTTTGTTGTGATCAAGTGTTTGAAGGGTACGACCGAGAACAGGTTTTTCTGGGTAGTCGCGGTCTGATCGGTGATGATGCCGTTCAGGTGGACGTCTATTTTGTTGCGGCGGATCAGCGATCCTTTTCAAGCGGGGAGCTTGTGCGTCAGTGGCGTCGGACCCGGTCGCGGGCTCTCTCAGAGTCATCACTGCGTCTGCCCGCGGCGAGCCCGGTGCCGGCTCCTCTCTCACCGTGGAGCCGCATCACACAGATACAGATATTCTGGAGTGGGCCGCGTTGCGCCGGGCTACGGAGCTGCAGTAATTCCCCAATGTGAGTGATATTGGCGCGGGGATCTCCTTCGGGAAAACCCAGCTGGATCTGACCCTAACAGAGACCGCCAAGAGTTTGGGTGTTTCGGCCGAGGAGATCGGCCGCCAGTTGCGCGTCTTCCTTTATGATACAGAAGCATTGCGGTAACAGCACGGTCGTGATCAGGTCAAGGTAGTAGTGCGTTTGCCGGAAAGTGTGCGGATCACCATGGACGATGTGTACAATATTATAATCCGCGCCGGCAATGGCCTATGGCTGCCACTTCTCGATCTTGTCGAGATAGACCAGGGTCGCGCTTACGCCAAGATTCACCGGCACGAAGGGCGCCGGGTCACCACAGTCACCGCCAACGTGGAGCCCAATGATCAAGCCGCATTGGTGATTAACGCGCTGGACTGCAGTGTGATGCCGCAGTTGCAGACAGAGTTTCCCGGTCTCGCGATCTCCTATGACGGGGGCCAGGTCGATGAGCGCGAGGAGTTTACCTCGCTGGGGCTGACCTTCCTGCTGGCGTGCTTTACCTGCTTTTGGCGATGCCTTTGAAAAGTTATATACAGCCTTTTATTGAGATGATCGTTATTCCGTTTGGTGTAATTGCCGCTTTACTAGGCCATCTGGGGATGGGTTACGGACTCAGGATGGTCAGTCTGCTGGGTATGGTGGCACTCGCCGGGGTGGTCAATAATGACACTCTGGTAATGACTGAATACAGCAACCGCCTGCGCAGCGAAGGGATAGACCTGGAGACGGTAATCAAGTGCACTGCGGCGCACCGCTTTCGCCCAATTGTGTTGACTACTGTGACCATATTCTGCGGCTTAATGTCGATGATTTTTGAAATCTCGGAGCAGGCTCGGGCTTGAACAAAGTGAGCTTCTGCTGATTCACAGCGCCAACTGCGTAGGCTTCCCCTGCGTAATGTGTCCTCGATGGAGATGGCTCAGGGGAAATTTCTTGACCAGGATTAAAAGCTTAAGTGATATGTGATCTACACCGGCCGGCTCGATGGGCGTATGAGTTGTCTATAGTACTGGCTAGATTCTCTAAAGTCATAAGGGGTCAATCCGATTAAGAGGCGGTCAGCACGATCAACCTTCCGGCGATCGGAACGCAAACATATGCGTTGTTTTGTCGAAAGTGACAGCAACCACTTCGATAGAGAAACAATCTTACTTGCTGTCCAAGTTGCCTTTAGCAAGTCTCCGATTATTCAGTTGGCAAGTTATTATCGAGGGTGCCTATGAGATTTTTAACTTCAAGCCTGTCGATATCAGGCGAGCGTCTCACTGCAGGTTCTCCATATTTGCTTGGAAAAGCGGCAACCCTGTCACTCAGTTTGCTTATAAGTGTCTCAGTAGGCTCGGCTGAAGTTAGCACCACAGGGCAGAACCAGGTTAAGCGCTCGACTGGTGTTACTGAAGATTTTCTGCGCAAGGAGTTAGAAGGCCGGAAGAACCTGGTTTGGACAGGGCATACTATCCCGGATACCGACTCGTTTACTGCAAGCTTACTAGCAGCCTTTATTTACGGGGGTAAGCCAGGGCTACCCGGTGCACTCAACCCGGAATCTCGTTTCGCGCTTGATGAGTGTGACGCTGATGAGCCTGAGGTTATCAAGGATTTCTCTGGTATGAGCACGGGGTTGGTCGACTTCAATCAAAGTACCCAATTGCCATCTGGCATTGATCCGGACTTGATCGCAGCAATCATCGACCATCATGCGATCGGTGGATCGCCGATCAACATTCCTAATGTGATCAGCATTGAGATCAGGCCCTGGGGCTCGACCGCCACGATTTTGATGGACCATGCTTCGACGCTGGGTATCGAACTGCCGGTACCGCTGGCTTGCATGGGACTGGCCGCTGTTCTTTCGGATACGGTTAACCTGTCGGCACCTACCACAACCGAATATGACAAAGCCTACGCACTAAAGCTGGCAAAGAGAGCTGGCATAGATGATATCAATAAGTTTGCTGAGCGCATGCTGCTCGCGAAGTCCGATTTGGGCGGATTGTCGGCCAGGGATATCGTTTTGCTCGATTATAAGGAGTTTGAGTTCGGTGGGAAAAAGGTTGGTATCGGTGTTGCAGAAACGCTAACCGCCCAGCAGCTGATTAACCGGAGGTACGAACTAAAATCTGCCATAGAGGCGCAGAAAAAAGAGAGTGGTGTTGATCACTTGATCTTCGCCATTGTGGATACCCGCGACCATAAATCTTATTTTCTATGGGGTGATGACGAGGATAAGGATATTGTCATCTCGGCTTTTACTGGAAAAGTCACAGACGACATGTTTGTTGCTGAGGGTGTGATCTCGCGCAAGCGCCAAATTGGACCAGCTATTCAGCGAGCGGTGGAGAGGCAAAAGGTTGACGATTGAGGCCAAATAGCTACTTAGAAAATGGTGATGTCCGCTTTGTGGGCTAAATAGGCGTTCACGAAAATTTTCGTGGTCGAAAAAAGGGGTACGGGGCCAAACTCAGATGCGTATTAGCAAGGGCAGTATGGCTGACTGGAGGCCAATCGTTCGCACCCTAAGCCTGCTGATTTCGGGCTAAGTTCCTGCTTCCCAATTACACCGTTTGATCGGAGCAGAAAAGGATAACCTCCGGTTAATAAAGCGATTTAAAACCGCACCCCATTTGCTTTTATGACTTGTGTGGACGTGTAAACGGTATCGCTAATTTGGTTAGGGAACCTATGAATAAGTCCGAGCCAATTTGGTAGTATTTAGCTATCCGTCAGGATTACGATGAATCATGCACCAAGTCACCTTTTCCGAAGCGGAATTTCGCCTCAAACGCCGCATAACTCGCCGATAAAAGTTTCTTTCTCAGATGGATTGCCTCATTCCATGGCTGCGGCTGGAAGCGTGTATAGCCCATTATTATCCTCTGGGTATGCGTGGCCGACTGCCGTATCCATTGAGCGTTAGGTTACGAATTCACTGCATGCAGCTGTTTTATAATCTCAGCGATCCAGCCATGGAAGATTCTCTCTACGAAATTGAATCTATGCGTCATTTTGCCGGAATAACCTTGAACGACTGAATTCCAGGCGAGATAACTATCCTCAATCTTCGTCACTTACTGGAGTTGAACAAGCTGGGTAAGCGTATTTCTGAGGAAATTAATAGGCAGCTTGCTGAGTATGTGGTGTTAAGGGAAGGCACTATTGTGGATGCGACAATTATCTCTGCTCCGAGCTTGACTAAGAACAAGAAGAAAAAGTGTGATCCTCAAATACACGAGACCAAAAAAAGCAATCAGTGGCATTTTGGAATGAAGTTGCATATCGATACAGAGGATATTCTCGGGCTTATCCACAACATCGATACAGCATCCGCTACAGAGAATCTACTGCATGGTGAAGAATAACGATTCAGGGGCGACTCTGGTTACACCGGAGCTGAAAAGCGCGAAGCGCTGAAGACTAGAGATGTGGAGTGGCACATTGCGGAGATACCAAACTGCCTAAAACAGCACCCAGGACAGGATGAATGGCGAACAGTAGAAAAATTAAAGCGCAGATAAGAGCTAAAGTAGAACATCCCTTCCGTTATATAAAAAATATATTTGGCTATATTCAGGTTCGCTACCGAAGCTTAAAGAAAAACACCCAGCGCTTATGCATACCGTCTGGCTTTACGAATCTGTTAATTGGGAAAAATATTTCCCTACGTAGGGGCAGTGCATCCAAAATCCGCAAAATGCGGATTTTGGATAAAGAAATTGCGGAGAATCTACGTAAAAACTTGATGGGCGCCTAATAAATAGTCACCTTTCGCCGCGAGCGGCGAAATTCAATAAATCCTGACTGTTTTTTAGAGGTTCCTTAACCCTTTTGATGTTGTACCAGGGCTTCGCCCATCTTGATGCAACGCTCACTAGTATGATGATGATTTTTCAGAGCCTTGACCAATATGGGTTTGAGCTGCTGCATGCTCTTCAGGACATCACTGATTTGCTGTGCACCTTCTTTCGAGCAAATAAGCGGGAACATATAGCTATAGGCGCCGATTAATTCCGGGGAATCCTCATTGTTAACCTGTTCCAGGGCCGCGAATATACGTTCGCTTTGAGTGTTAAAAAGCTCAATTTGCTCGGAAGTGAATAGGGAGTAAGTGGCTTTTCGGAGTTCGCTTAACTTAAATTTGTCTCTATACAGAATTAGATTATCCAGCCATTTTTGCTTGATTTCCGGCAGGGGTCTAATGGCTTCTGCCGCAATTGCATTAAGCTTTGATCGATCAGAATTATCTTTTTGCAGCTCTTGGGTGATGGCCAGTTCATAGTCGGCAAATAGATAGCGATTTTGTAAACTGATTAACTGCCAGCGCATATCTGGGTCTAATGTCAGGCCTTCAATGGCGAACTCCCCCAATAGCATCCGCTTGGCATTGCTCAGTGCGGCAGCGGAGTGGGCTACATCGGTAAAAGTCCTGAACCAGACTTTCTGCTGGTCACTGCTGGCAGATGCCTGCTGTAGCTGCTTCCATACAAAGTCTTCAATAGCCTGTTTCAGCTCGGCGCGACGCTCTTCGCTGACAGGTACTTGGTTCAGATAGCCGTAGACAAAGCCTAAATAGCGCGCGTTTAATCGGACAGCATTAATATCCTGTTCGGCAGCACCGTTTGTGAGAATAAAGCTAATGTATTCATCCAAAGGAAGCTTTGCATCATAAGTGCTATCGAATAGGCTTTGCCAGAGCATCAGGCGGGCAAATGGTTGCTCAATATCATTAATATGCTGTGCCATATTTTTAACGGTAACCCTATCCAGGTTCACTTTGACAAACGCCCAGTCTCCTTCATTGGGATAGAGAATTTGTGGACAGGGCAGGCCTTTGGCTTTTTTCACCACGGTGGCTGCGCCGTTATATAGCACTGGCAAAGTGGCAACGCGCTTCATATTGCCATCGGCCATTCGATAAAAACCGAGTTGTGTACGTTGTTCACGTAAGGTTGGGTACGCTTCCGGGGCACTCTGGGTGAGGGTCAGGTTGCTGATTTTATCATTCTCACACTGGAAGCTGGCTTCAATGGTATTGAGACCGGCCTGATAGAGCCATTGCTGTTGCCAAGCATCCAGGTTGATACCGGCCGCTTTGCCCAGGTGACCGATAAAATCATCGAGTGTTGAATTCTGGTAGGAGAGTTCTTTTAGGTAATTACTGACCCCTTTGCGGAATTCTTCTTCGCCCAAGTAGTAGGGTAATTGCTTGAGTACCGAACCACCTTTACCGTAGGTAATGCCATCGAAGTTGGCAAAGGCCTCATCGGTGTTTTTGACGGGCAGCTGGATAGCGTGGGTGGTGGGACGTTGATCAGAATGATAGGCCCACTGTTTAGTACCCAGGTAAAAATTCTCCCAGGCGTTGGTAAATTCACTGTTTTCGGCCAAAGATAGATTGGCCATATAAGTGGCGAAGCTCTCATTAAGCCAAAGGTCGTCCCACCAGTTCATGGTGACCAAGTCGCCAAACCACTGGTGAGCTAGTTCATGAGCAATCACATTGGCCAAGCGCATACGTTGTGCCTGGGTTTTTTCGCCACGCGAAACATAGGCATCATTAAAGGTGACTGAGCCCACATTTTCCATAGCGCCGGCATTGAAGTCGGGCACCAGGATCTGGTCGTACTTGTTGAACGGATAATCTATTTCAAAATAGGGTTGGAAGAACTCAAAAGATTGTTTGGTAAAGGTAAACCAGTCATCGGTTTTAACATACTCTACCAGACTTTGGCGAGCCATCAGGCGCAGGGGAATACCATCAGCATCGTCTTCCCAGATATGGTAAGGGCCCGCATGAAGAGAGAATACATAAGAGGAAAACTTCTGTGTTTGCGGAAAGAACCAGTGATTTTTTTCTCCTTTTTCCTCTACCCGGTTTTCCCGCTCTGCGCTGATCACAATCCAGTCTTTCGGAGCGGTCACATCTAGGGTGTAGCGGGCTTTCAGGTTGGGTTGATCAAAATGCGGAAAAAGACGGTTGGCATCAAAGGGTTCAAAGTCGGTATACATATAGACTTTGCCATCTTTCGGATCTTCGAAACGGTGTAATCCAGAGCCATTATTGGAGTAGGGCTGCTGGTAGTCTACTTCAATCAAGTGTTCTTTTTTGGCCAAGTGCTGCTGAGAAATACGAATAAAGTGGCCGTTGTATTCGAACGGTACTTCCTCACCATCTACTTTAACGGCATCGACAGTGCCGCCGGAAAAATCGATAGTGAGAGCCTGTTGAAGTTGCTTCTGGAATTTTATATCCGCGTTAACCGTCCCAGAAAAAATTTCTTGATGACTATCCAATTTGACACTCAGACGGTAATCCACTTGAGCAATTTGTTGCCGGCGGACCTTGGCATATTCCTCTGAAAGACCGGGGATTGCATCCCTGATTACTACGGCGCTTACCTGGGGGGGCTGTGTTTTTTTGGCAAAATCCGATTCTTGATCACAGGAAGCCAGTAAGCTACTGCATAGTAGGGGGACAAGTAGTTTATAAATCGGTCGTGAATTTTTAGAGCTCATTAATTTTTTCATGGTCTTGTTTTTTTAGGGAAATATAGGTGATATCTGCTTTATCTTGGCAGTAACATTAATGTGATCTATGCGGTTATACAAACTTTGATATTTTTAGTGAATAGTTTTTAATTGGTACGATGGTGCAAAGTGTTGCCCTAATACCGGGCTGTAAATAAAAACTATTGGCCATTAGCCACTTCCAGAATTGATTCGGCGAGGGCGTTGATGACTCCGTCTAGGTCCTCTTCTCGGGCAATAAATGGGACTCCCAGCTGAAGTGTGTCGCCACTGTAGCGAATATAGAACCCTTTGTGCCACATTTTCATGGCTATCAGGTAGGGGTGCAGCAGTGGTTCACTGGGGGCCGCTTGAATAGTCAGGCCCGCTGCGAGCCCACAGTTGCGAATGTCCTCAATGAGAGGTAAGCCTTTGAGTTGGTGTATATAATTTTCCAGGATGAGAGCAAGCTCAGATGAACGTTCGAACAGTTTTTCCCGATGGAGAATACCCAGAGTTGCGAGGGCGGCGGCACAGGCCAGCGGATGACCGGAATAGGTGTAGCCGTGGGGAAGTTCAAGCTGGTATTTGGGGCCGCCTTTCTCCATAAAAGTATCGTAGATATCTTGACGTACAGCGACGGCTCCCATGGGCACAGCGCCATTGGTTAACTGTTTGGCGGTATTCAGGATATCGGGAGTCACGCCAAAGTATTCAGCACCGGTAGCTTTGCCCATGCGGCCAAACGCGGTAATGACTTCATCAAAAATAAGTAGGATATCATGCTGCTCGCATATCTTTCTCAGGCGTTCCAGATACCCCCTTGGCGGTGGTAGTACCCCGGCGGAACCGGCCATGGGTTCGATAATAAGTGCCGCGATATTGGCCGCGTCGTGCAGTTGAATCAACTCCAATAGCTCGTCTGCTAAATAGTCTCCTTTGAGTGGCTGCCCTCTGCTGAATCGGTTCTCCGACAACAGGGTGTGATTCAGATGGTCAGAATCCAATGCACTACCAAACATTGTGCGGTTAGTGCTGATACCGCCAACACTGATACCGCCAAAGTTGACACCGTGGTACCCCTTGCTACGGCCAATCAATTTGGTTTTTTCTGGCTGGCCCCGTTTATGCCAGTAGGCTCGAGCAATTTTCAATGAGGTTTCTGCAGCTTCTGAACCTGAATTTGTAAAAAAAATACGATTTAGCCCCTCGGGCATTAACTGACTGATCTGTTCCGCCAAAGCAAACACTTTTGGATGGCCAAATTGAAAAGCCGGTGCGTAGTCAAGGGTAGAGGCTTGTTGCGCAATGGACTCAATGATTTCGCGGCGATTATGCCCTGCGCCGCAGGTCCACAAACCGGAAAGACCATCGAATATCTGCCGGCCTTCAGCGCTGAGGTAATAACAACCACTGGCACTGGTAATGATACGGGGGTCTCTTTTGAATTGACGATTGCCCGTATAGGGCATCCAGTAAGCGCTTAATTGTGCTTCGCTTAGCCCAGCTGATCTGTCGTTCATTTTTATATTCCGACACTTGGCCTTATCGCCTTAATTTTGGACCAACTTATCGACTTAATACATTCCCCTAGACCAACTTTAGTCTCATAAGCCGGATTTACTAATAGGCTATTGAAGTATTGACCGGTGGCAGCGTCAGAGCGGACCCTAGATTTGTCGTAGTGGCCTTGTGCCCCAAATTTGCATTGGGAAAACTACCGGGGTCTTTTTAGCAACCTGTTGGAGGGAGTAATGCTAGTGGCTGGAGGGGAGACGGGAATTAGGAAGGGGTATTAAGAAGGCCCGGGGGCATAGAGCCCCCGGCAAAACGACTCATCAGACCGCAGTGCCGATCCGATCCACGTAAGGGGCGAGTTCCGGTTTGTTTTCCAGAATTTCCGCTCTCGATAGACCGTCGATCTCGTGAGGGAATACCAGCCACTCATCGGTCTTGTGGATAAAGTAATCCGGCTCGCGCTTGGCTCTGTTGTTATTGGGCTTGAAGTAAGGCGTTGCAATGCGGATTTCCGGCGTGTTCTTCTTACAGGCCGCCCGCAGATCTAAGATCGTTTGCTCGATACTCAAGCCGGAGTCATGTACGTCGTCCACGATCAGCAGGGAGTCGTGGGACTCCAGGCGCTTGATCAGGTAATTCAGTCCATGCACACGGACATTTTTGTCACGCTCGCCAATACCGAGGTAGGAGGACGTCCGGATTGCGATATGGTCCGCATCCACACCCATCACGTGCAGCAATTCCTGTACTGCGATACCTACCGGAGCTCCGCCACGCCAAACACCGACAATGTAGTTGGGGCGAAAGCCGCTCTGGTAGATCTGTTCCGCAAGCGCGTAGGAATCCGTCAGGAGTTGCTGTGCGCTGATAAAGTGCTTTTTCATCTATGTACCCCTCAGAAAAAGGCGAACTTGGCGACAAAGAGTGCCGCTAACACGTAGACACTGATACTGACGTCTTTCCTGCGCCCGCTCAGTGTTTTAATGACTGCGTAAGAAATAAAGCCCAGTGCAATACCGTGGGCAATCGAGAAAGACAGCGGCATCATCACCGCCGCAATTACTGCCGGAGCGGCTTCGGTAATGTCATCCCAGTCGATAGATGACATTCCGGAGGTCATTAGGACGCCAACATACAGCAGAGCGCCCGCTGTTGCATAGGCCGGAATCATCCCGATCAATGGAGAGAAGAAAGTCGCCAGTAGGAAGAGGCCAGCGCAAACGACGGCAGTCAGGCCTGTGCGTCCACCGGCAGTAATACCAGCAGTACTTTCTACATAACAGGTGGTGGTGGAGGAGCCCAGTACGGAACCGACGACAGAAGCGGAGCTGTCGGCCATCAGAGCCTTGCCCATCCCCGGTAACTTGCCATCTTTGTCCAGCAGCTTGGCGCGGTCAGAAACACTCAGAAGAGTGCCTGCTGTATCGAACAGGTCGACGAACAGGAAGGCAAAGATCACGCTGATCATACCCACTTCGAAGGCACCGGCGATATCCAGCTCAAGATAGGTGGGCGCCAGGCTGGGAGGGACGGATATCAAGCCTGTGAACTCTACCTTGCCGATTGCCAGGGCAATCACCGTCACTGCGAGGATGCCGATCATTACCGAGCCGAGCATACGGCGGTAGGATAGGGCCACAATAATAAAGAAGCCCAGTGCCGCCAGAATCGCTTCGATGGACTTGAGGTCGCCCAGGGTTACCAGGGTAGCCGGGCTGGCAACTACGATACCGGCGCTCTTCAGGGCAATAATCGCCAGGAATAGTCCGATACCCGCAGCTAGGGACTGCCGCAGGGAGACAGGAATGCTGTCGATTATCCACTCTCGCAGCTTAAAGATACTGAGGAACAGGAAGATTATCCCTGATATAAACACTGCGCCCAGAGCCACTTGCCAGCTGTAACCCATCTCACCGACTACGACATAGGCGAAGAAGGCGTTGAGCCCCATTCCCGGAGCCAGAGCAATGGGGTAGTTGGCGTAGAGCCCCATAATCAAACAGCCGATCGCTGCTGCCAGACAGGTCGCCATAAACACGGCGCCCTTATCCATTCCGGCGTCTGCCAGGATGTTGGGGTTCACAAAGATGATGTAAGCCATGGTGAGGAATGTGGTAACGCCGGCAATCACTTCCCTGCGAACATTCGTTTGGCGCTCAGAGAGTTTAAACAGCTTCTCCAGGATGGAGGCGTTGCCGCCCGCTTGGGAGATGCCGGACCCTGTGGTCGCTGATGTTGGGATATCAGAGGGTTTCATATCAGAAGTGGTACTTTACTAGCAGGTTAACGTTACGTTCGTTGAAATCGACCCCAAAGGTGCCATCTTCAATGCCGAACTTGTCGTTCCAATGTACATACTCGATACCGGCATACAGGGCTTTGGGCTCGCCCCAGTAAGCCCCCGCATCCCACTTGAGCTGGGAGGTGAAATTCATACTGGGGTGCGCATCCGCTGACGCGCTGGTCCAATCGACAAAACCGTCATAAACGAAGCTGGCGTCACCCAGGGTAAAGGGTAGGGCCCACACCAGGGTCAGCTGTTCGTTGTTGGCTCTATCATCGTTGTCGCGGTGGTAAAGGTTGGCCTGCACAAAGGAGAAGCCAGGGACTGCAAGATCGAAGCCGACGCCAGTCAGTAAGTTTTTGAAGTGCGGACCTGTCGCCGTCAGGTGGTCTGGGTCATCCATATTACCCAGCTCGAGAGTCGTTGCGATTAATACGTCGGTGACCGGTCCCCACGCCAGTTCACTGTCGCTGAGCTTGCTTAGACTCAGGCGAGGAGAAATTTCGCCATATAACTCATTAGAACCATCGGTAGAGTCCAGATAATCGGCAAAAATGAACAGGTCGCCCCAACTGTGGCCGCTGGCGTGTTCAAAAGTCACCACAGATCGTTCGGAGTCATCAGTGCTTAAGCTGTAGTTAACTTCGTAATCGCGGCCGTAAAGCAGGGTTAGGCTGTTGTCACTCCAGGTCATTTCGGCTTGGGCGGCTACAGACAGCAGGCCAGTGGCCATTAGTAGCAGGGGCTTGGTTGGTTTCATTGTATTACCTCTGTTACGGCGACAGGCGGAATCCGCACTGGCGGCCGACATTGGAGTCGGCGGTTGGTTAAAAAATAGGCGCGGAATGTACCAGAATTTGCGCCCTGTTTTCCAGTGTTTTTTATGGGTGATCAGGGCTGTGATTGGCAGAAAAAAGTAAATAAACGCTTAACTCGGGCAAAAATTAACGAGTTATTTGGCATTTTGCGCCTTTGGTAGGAAATTGATCTAGGAAGAGACCTGTGCGGGTTCAGGGTAGATTTTGCGCTGGCTGGGCGAAAAAGGGCTCGTCTGGTGTCTCTAACCGGACTTTGCTGCTGGTTTTTTTTAATTTATAGCAGCTAGCTGAAAATAGATATGCTGTGTAGCTTGCCGGGTGAAGGGCAAAGGTTGGGGCGAGCATTGAACCGTCCCAACCTGCGTGCTTCAATTTCGAACCAAGAGTCAGGCTACCTGCTGTTCCGCACCTGACTGGTGCGCCAGGTATTCTTCGTAAGTGCCTTGGAAATCGATCAGCGCCTGATCCTTGATTTCAACAACTCGGGTTGCCAGGGATGAGACAAACTGGCGATCGTGGCTTACAAAAATCAATGTGCCCTCATATTTCTCCAGCGCTTTGTTCAGCGCCTCAATGGCTTCCATGTCCAAGTGGTTGGTCGGCTCATCCATGATAAGCACATTGGTGTCCATCATCATCAGCTTGCCGAACAGCAGGCGATTCTTCTCGCCGCCGGAGCACACCTTTGCTTTCTTGTTGGAATCATCCGCTGTAAACAACAGGCGGCCTAGAATACCCCGCACCGCCAGATCGTCGTGTTTAGGGGTACGCCACTGGGACATCCACTCAAATATCGTCAGGTCACCGTCGAAATCCGCACTGCTGTCTTGTGGGCAGTAGCCGATAGCGGCATTTTCCGACCACTTTATTTCACCGATGTTGGCTTGGATTTCATTGACCAGGCAGCGCAGGAAAGTAGTTTTGCCAACGCCGTTCTCCCCGATAATTGCTAAGCGTGCACCGGCCTCGAGCAGCATTTCGCCACCCTTAAATAGTGCCTTGGCTTCAAAACCGTGGGATAGTCCCTCAAGAGTCAGGGCCTGGCGGTGCAACTTCTTGCACTGGTTAAACGTAATATAAGGGCTGACCCGACTGGAGGGTTTAATGTCATCCAGTTTGATCTTTTCCATCTTCTTCGCACGAGAGCTGGCCTGTTTGGCTTTGGAGGCATTGGCAGAAAAGCGATTTACAAAACTCTGCAGCTCGTCCAGTTCGGCGCTTTTCTTGGCATTCTCCGCGTGCAGCTGATCTTGTATCAGCGTCGAGGCCGCCACAAAATCCTCATAATTGCCGGGGAAAACCCGCAATTCGCCGTAATCAATATCGGCCATATGTGTGCAGACCGAGTTCAGGAAATGGCGGTCATGGGAAATGATGATCATGGTGCTTTTGCGCTGGTTCAGCACATCTGCCAGCCATTTGATGGTGTGGATGTCCAGGTTGTTGGTCGGTTCATCCAGCAGCAGGATATCCGGGTTGGCAAATAGCGCTTGAGCGAGTAATACCCGTAACTTCCAACCGGGAGCGACTTGTTTCATCAAACCAAAATGCAAGGATTCGTCGATGCCTGCTTCGAGCAGAATTTCACCCGCACGGCTCTCTGCGCTATAGCCGTCCAACTCAGCAAATTGGACTTCAAGTTCGGCTACGCGCATGCCGTCTTCTTCGCTCATTTCCGGCAGCGAATATATACGGTCACGCTCCTGCTTTATTTCCCATAAGCGGACATCTCCCATGATGACCGCATCGACCACAGTGTACTCTTCAAATGCAAACTGGTCCTGGCTCAGAGTACCCACGGTACACCCTGGGGCAATGGATACATTGCCGGCCGAGGGCGTCAAGGCACCGCTCAAAATCTTCATAAAGGTCGATTTTCCGCACCCATTAGCCCCGATAAGGCCATATCGGTTGCCGTTACCGAACTTTGCGGAGATGTTTTCAAACAGTGGTTGGGCACCGAACTGCATGGTGATATTTGCGGTGGAGATCAAGAGCGTATTCCTGGAGCTTGCACATGGGCACTGGTAAACCAGCTTCGCCAAAATAGGTAGCGTAATGCGGGGGCCGCACTATAAGGATTTACGGCTGAAGTGTCGAGGAGAATGTTTAATAATTAAGCAGTTTCTCTGCCTGTTTGTGGGTTCTAGTCGCGGGAGCAGCTCTTCCATCAGACAGGTTATAACTCAGGCCCCATTATTATTGATAGAAATATCTGTGTTAAAGTGTGTCTCCTGGTTAGGAGGATATTCCATTTTGGAGTGGGGTACGATGATATACATCTGTATACTGCCCAAATTCAGGCTCTTGAGCTAAGGCCAATATGACTTTGTGGACCCTGGCGCTAGGAATGTTCCCGGTAAAAGGCTGCTAATGGGTAAAGCAGCCACTTATATTTAAATAATTAACGGGATCACTTGATCTTATTTGTATCCTTTGGGGTGTTCGGGCGGCAAGGTCCATGTTGATGCCGTCAGGGGATTGAGGATTGAAGTACTAACAAGTACCAGTCACTCAATTTTTCAATTTCCTTGAGGAGCAGGCAAAGGCTGGAGGCTATATGAAATCGAACTGTCTACATCTTGCTATCCCCGCAGGGGACTTGGCGACCGCAAAAATTTTTTATTGCGATATCCTCGGCTGTAAAACGGGTAACAGTGAGGATGGGCGCTGGGTTGATATTGATTTTTGGGGTAACGAATTAACTCTTCACCAGAGCGAAGAAAAACTTCCTAATGTTCGTCACAAAGTGGATATGGGTGAGGTGGCAGTACCACATTTTGGTATTCATTTGCCGGAAGATGAATTCCAGGCGCTCAAAGGGCGAATTAAAGCCGCTGGGCTAGAGTATCTGGATAAACCTTATCGCCGTTTCGTCGGCGGTGACTATGAGCAGGAAACTTTCTTTATTGAAGATCCAAACGGCAACGTTCTGGAAATGAAGACAATGGTAAACCCTGAACTTATGTTCAAGTAATAGTAGGTAGCGCCACTACTGTAGCGGTAGTGGCACATTCTTTCTTTAAACGCCCCCCGTTTTCTATCCTGTCTGATTGCTATTCTGCCTACAGCCAGCTGACCTTCTTCGCTATCGCTAAGTGTGTCGGTTGTTGTGGGAATCTAAGTTGTACCTGTTGCCAGCACAGCTTGAGGCTGTCTATTTTTTGCTGGATTTTATAATTGTCTTTGCCCTGGATTTAATTTCTGCAAGCTCTTTTGGGGGGATTTTGTCGAGCAAGCTGAACATCATATTCATACGTGGGATCTGTTTGAGATATTCGCGTTTTTCGCTTAAAAAGTTCCAATACAAACTATTAAAAGGGCAAGCTTCGTCTCCGATTCTTTTTTTTACGTCATAGGGGCACTCTCGGCAATAGTTACTCATCTTATTGATATATGAATCACTGCTTACGTAAGGTTTGGTTGCCAGTAGCCCACCATCTGCAAATTGACTCATCCCTCGTGTATTAGGCATTTCCACCCATTGGATAGCATCAATATAAATACCAAGCATCCACTTGATCTGGATCTGTTTGAGTTAACAATGCAAAGTTACCAGTAATCATTAAACGTTGGATATGATGAGCGTAGGCATTATCTAAACTATTTTTTATCGTATGGTGTAGACAATTCATATTTGTATCAGCATTCCAGTAAAAATCTGGTAGATGATTCTTGTTTCTTAGTTTGTTGCACACGCCATACTCAGGCATGGACATCCAATAGATACCCCTCATATATTCTCGCCAACCTAGAATCTGCCTGATAAACCCTTCTATTTGATTGATGCCTATTTTATCTGTATTTACTTTCCATTTTTTGAGAACGGTATGAATAACTTCTTTTGGACTTAAAAGTTTGCTGTTGAGTGAAAAGCTAAGCCGACTGTGGTAAAGGTAAATTTCATCGGGGTCCATGGCATCCTGGAAGTCACCAAAATGGCCGAGTAGATTTTCACAAAAATGATGAAGTAATTTTAGAGACTCTGACCTGGTGACTGGCCATGAAAACCTGAGTGGATCGACTTTACCAATACTGTGAATGCCTGAGTTCTTAATTCTGGTGAAAGTTTCATTTACATTTTTGTGGAAAAAAAATTGTGCAGGAATGCCTGAACCCTCATTCCATTTCTTTCTGTTATTTTGATCAAAGTTCCATTTTCCGCCTTCAGGCTTTCCCTCTTCCAAAAGGATTTTATGCTTCCTGCGCATATGGCGGTAAAAGCTCTCCATAAGCAGCGTTTTCTTGCCCCTGAAGAATAATGCCAGTTCCTCCCTGTCAGTAAAAAAATGTTCAGAGTCATAAGCCTGCGATTCAATACCCAAGTTTCGGCTGAATTCCTGTAGCTGTTGGTCCAGCCGGTATTCATCGGGAAGTTGATACTCAAATTTTGTTATTTTATATTTTTGAAGTAAATGCTGAAGATTTTGTGCAAGGCTATTTTTGTTATTTCGTAACTATTCAGCACTAAATACAAAGTTTCCCAAAAAATATATTCATGAGACAA
>NZ_JALBWM010000007.1 GCF_023895975.1 Microbulbifer okhotskensis | reverse complement strand
TTGTCCATAGCGGCGTATTCCTGGTTGGCTTTGTTTGGCAACAACAAATCAACCAGATACGCTACTTTCTTTCAAACCCTCAAACACCAGATTCGGTTATAACTCTATCATGGTAACTTCCACCCATTCACGCCTAGCTTAAGCAAGAGAAAACAAAACTTTACATTGAATCACCTTGGCAGCCCTCACATCGATCAATTATATTGCAAAACGTTAAAAATATTATACTTTCGCTAAGAACCTGCTGTATTCTTTCACATTAACAAATCATCACTCTCTCGCCTATAAATAGCTAAGATACCAACATCACAACTTTAACGTCGACAGTTATATGCGCCATTTAGAATACCGAAAACTCAATGAAATAGAGCCTAAAAAACTTTTATCTTTATTAAATAAAAAGACAACAAGACAGCATTTAGTTGATCATGCGCCATTCAACCCTGAGAGCATAGCCGAGTGGATAAATAGTAAGGTTGATACCGATTTCCGTCATGGCTGCAGGGTTAGAGCTATTACAATTGACAAGCAGCTGGCCGGATGGTGTGGCATTCAGCTCGAGGGACAGAATTATGAAATTGCCATTGTCATTGAAGACATCTATTGGGGGTTGGGAAGGCCAG
The DNA here is from genome assembly GCF_023895975.1 of Microbulbifer okhotskensis. GTDB lineage: Bacteria > Pseudomonadota > Gammaproteobacteria > Pseudomonadales > Cellvibrionaceae > Microbulbifer > Microbulbifer okhotskensis. The sequence continues at coordinate 87,377 of NZ_JALBWM010000007.1, read as the reverse complement.
TTTTTTTTGAAATGATGAGTTGGGCCAAAGAATTAGGTCACACCATAATCCATATACACCTCCTCAATACCCGACCCGAATACAATTTCTTGAAAAAGATAGCCAAGAAGGTCTATCAGAGTGATATTCTTGGAGGCAAATTTACAACTTACGAAATAGAGGTGGGCCAGGGAGGCCTAAAGGTTGGCTAAAAGGGCAAAGGCCAACCCTGAGCTAGAGAGACGACATGAGATTTCAACAGCTAGTGCAAGAATGGCAATACAATACGCTTTATTTCTGCCTTACAAAGCTGGACCAATAACTACAAGAGGGTCCTGCCATATGGAGGCGGTTCTTTTGGCTCTTAAAACCGGCTTGGCCAGCCATGCAGCGCTGTACCCCGAAAACCGCCACTAAAAATTTGAGATTCAGAATATCTATGGAGCCATTAATCAATATATTAAAACGTGCAAGTGAGCACCTTGAAGAAGGATGGCTATATCTACCAAAGGATAGAAAATGGAATCTGGACACTCCTAGCTTATTTATAGACATTGATGCATTGGAGGACAATGAAGTAGATGAGGACGATGAACCATTAATTGCACAGAAAAAAGGCCTCATCTCTATCCTGGACTCTGGCACTATTGAAGACATCGCTTCATTCGCCAAAAGGCTGAAATATGAATTTACAGATGATTTATTGCTAGAGTCACTTATTTACTACTACGACCACGATGCCTTTTTGCCGCATCCAGGATTCAAACCCAACTCGTCAAAGGAACAACAAGGAAATCTGGATCGAGATTTTTATGACCAGCTTGGTCTCGAAAGGGAGAGTATACATTGCAAAAGTGAATTGTGCCCAAGAGGCACTGTCAAACACAGCGTATATTGCAAACCTCATCATTTTGAAATGACTCTAAAGAAGCCCTGCCCGTTTATGGATTAGAAGGAAAACTTAACAAATCAAACGGTACGGTCACCCCCAGATTACTGCTGATTAACCTATAAATTCAGCACTGAAACTTATTTTTCCGCCCTTGCAGCAATAGATATTTTATATATCCTCATACTGGTGAGTGGCATTTAATATCCATATTTGCCTTTTAGCTCTGTGGCTTTTCTCGTGGCCACTCAATGGTAACGAGGAAATTAAACACAACGCTCTCAACATGCTCGATCCAGCCCCTCCCCACAGAAACGTTGAATTTACCGTAGGAACTGATTTCTCTGTAATAAAGCTGCGGGCATTAAAGTCGGCAAAATAGTGAAGCTATAAATCTGCTCCTACCCATTAAGCCCAATCCAGCGGCCCAAGCCAAGTAGGGCCATCTAATTGTCAGGTCCCTTACCTGGCCGATTTCTTTGCCAAAAATATAGTATGACGTGCACCTTTGCCTGGACGTTCACGCACCGTCGCTACTTCAACCTGAAATCCTGCCTTCCTCAGTCGATTAACATACATGTTATCGGGCCCTGCGGACCACACCGCCAGGATACCGCCAGGAGTTAGGCTGCTGTAGATACAGCTGGTCCCATCGATGGAATAAAGCCAGCTGTTATCGCTGTGGGTCAGCCCTTCGGGACCATTGTCGACATCCAGTAGTACGGCGTCATAACTGCACTCAGGCTTCACCAGCAAATCGCCTACATCGCCGATATGAACAACACAGCGGCTATCGTCCAGTGGCCGGCCAGCGCAGTCCCCCAATGCGCCACGATTCCACTCGACCACCTCGGGGATCAGGTCGGCGACGATGACTTCAGCGCAGGACGGCAGTACCTCGAGGGCGGCGGCCAACGTATAGCCCATGCCCATACCGCCGACAACGACGCGGGCGCTCTTGCGCTTGTTTAGGTGGGCGCAACCTTGCAATGCCAACTGCTGCTCACTGTTAAAGGCGCGGCTGCTCATTAACTCGCCACGAACCCCGGACAAGGTGATGGAGAACTCCTGGTCGCGTTGGCGTAGCTTAAGTGTGCCTCCATTGTTGGGAATATGGGCAGTACCGAGTTCGATCCAGGGTTTCATTGCATGGGCTCACTGTGGGGCGAAGGAAATACGGCGAGCAATGTAGCACAAGATCCCACCTCGTTGGTTAGCTGCGCCGATGACGCTAGAATGTTCGCAGTCCGCTTGCTATAGCGGTGAACCATACCAGTCGTCTATACCCTCAATCCCATCGAGTAAGTAATGAACCGCAAGAAAAAAGTCAACCAGATCCTGAAAAAGAAAGCCAAGAAGATTAACGACAAGCTCAACCCCAAGAGTAAGCCGCGATATGTATCCAAAGCCGAACGTGCCAAGCATGAGCAGGAAGCTGGAGAGGAGTAACCAGCAACGGCCAATAGCGCTTGTACATCTCATAGACATAGGCCCTCTCCAGCAATCTGAATTGACGCTGCGAGTAAAAATATCCGAGGAGTGAATCCAAGTCGGTAACGCCCAGCAACCTGGCTCACACAGGTGTTTTGATTCGCTTTATTAGGGCAATACCAGTGGCGTTTGAAAATAACGGGGTGCTACGGAACCTAGCGTCACCCTGAAAGAGAATCGCCTGACTTCATCAATGAAAACACCTATCGCTGCCAACCAGTCATCACACCTTGCGAATCGCAAGATGTGGCAACTTTAAGGCTTACACATGGCCGATAAAGGGAAATACAGGAAAGAAGTTTTGAGGATGCTCTTCAATCCTCAGGTATCACTGGGTACCGGGTACTTAGCAAGTAAGCCAGTTTGTTTTTAAGGGAGGATTGAGCACCCACCCCCTGGGATATTTAGGGAGTGTGTGCTGGATATGGGGTAAGAACGCGCTCAACGGCGAGCGGCAAAAATGCCCCCGGTCATCACCACTAGGGAGGAGGCAAGTCCAACGCCCACCAGGCTGTACAAGCTGATAGATTGCTTGGCAACCTCAGTGAGTATCTCGGCAAATGGGAATTGCCAGGCGACTACTCCCAAGGCCGCCGCTACAGCAATGTACTGATAACGGCTGGCGCGGCGCTTTGTACGATTGGGCGCCGCAGGCAAGGCCGCCATCACCCGATCACAAAAACCGTCATTATCCAAATGGGGCTCATTGAACTGCAGTTGTTCGCCCAACCAGGCATCGAACTCCTGGTCATTGCCCTCTAAAGCCATTTCACTCAAGGTATAACCCTTAGTGTTGCGCTGCTCAAAATTAACCATTTACCACCTCCTCACGCCAGGGCTGAAGCAAACTCCGCAGCTTGGCCCGAGCGCGGTTGACATGGGATTTTACCGTACCAAGCGGCAATTTCATAATGCCGGCCGCCTCCTCATGAGAAAAACCCCGATGCATACACAGGTGAATTGCCTGACGCTGGGCATCGCTCAGGGACTCCATGGCCGAATTCAGATCGCGGGCCATACCCAGCTGCCGGGACTCTTCGATACTCTCATTCGCCTGAGCCCTGTCCACCGCTTCCTGGTCCACATCGGGCGTATTCTTACGCTTGTGACTCATAACGAGATTATAGGCGATACGGTACAGCCAAGTGCTGAAACGGGCATCTCCCCTAAATGCCGGCAACGCCTTGTAGGCCTTGATAAAAGCCTCCTGTGCCATATCGTCTGCCAGGCCCTGGTCACCATCGCACAGCTGACAGAGCGAGAATCGCAGCTGTGATTGATAGCGACGAACCAGCTGGGCATAAGCCCGCTGGTCCCCGTCCTTGACGGCCCGCCTGATTAATTCCTCGTCATTGAGGTCCATACTCGGTGTTCCTACGCCTGCTTGTTATCTAGCTTCCAGTTCACATAGCGAGCCACACCGATAAACAGAGGGATCAATCCGAGACTGCCCACCCCTATTCCAGCCAGCGCTGAGAGAGAGAGGAATACTGCTGCACCTATTGCGATCAAGGTGATGCCGCGATCACTGGAATTGACAGGCTCCCTTTCCTCAAGCAGGTCTATAAGCTCAGGAGGGACGTCTCTACCATCCGCAACCATTCGATTGATGTTATTCATCACCAGTTGCTTTTTGCGGTAACTACTGCGTGTCACCAACCATACAATCAATACCGGCATCCCAAATACACAGAACAGCGCCACCACAGGAATTAGCCATGAATCATCATCGCCTTCGTGTGATGCGTGTCGATGAGCCCAGCGCTGACTTGCATGGTCGCGATCTGCTGAGAGGCCTATCCTGACGTTATCGGGTACGCTATTGAGGGTTTCACCGGTCACCTGGCCATCGATATCCAGGATGCCTTTGTCTTTAAGCCGCTCAATAATCTTTTGACTTAGCGGACCTCCAAACTCCCCGCCCAGATCAACCTGTACCTCGCTGCGCTCGCCGTTCTCACCTTGGGTTTTAATAGTGAGGACACCGTCTTCACGCATAATACGCACGCGCTTCTCGGGGCTGAAGTCAGAGGCTTCGATCTCCGGGGCTGGTGGAGGCTCAGGTATTACCTCACTACCCTCCTGTGCCCAGCTACCCAGAGCAATGCAAGATGCCATAATGGCAATCCAACAACGGATGGCCGCTTGGAAAGAATGTGGTTTTCTCGCTCTCATTACAGATTCTCTAATCGTTCTAGTTATCAGTGTTGTTACCGTCGGGGGCTGGTGACAATTGACTACATCACAGTCAAACGGCCCTTGGTATAGGGGTTGGCCGCTCCACCGCTCTGTACCTTGTCCTCGGCTATACGCACCGGGTAAGGTATCCCTTCGTCAACCTCTCCGCTTTTATCGATACACTCACTGAGCTTTTGCAGCATTTGCTGATCAATCTTTTGCGTGAGCTCTCGGCGAATCTTCCCAGAGGAGATTCCCACTCCAGCCGCTGCAACCTGTCCCGTGTGCAGGGCCGCAACTATCAATGATAGAGCGGCACAAAATTGTACCTTTTTAGATGACCTCAGACTAAACATTGTGATCTCCCAGTTTTCCCTTGTACGCCACTATGACGAGACTGGAAGCCCGGCTAGATGCAGCCAGAAAATATTTTTGCGCCAGTTCTGGAATACCTTTCCTATACAGGAGAACATCTATGGAATACCGGCTCAATCACCACCAATAAACTGGAATACGCCTTCGATATGACAACCCCCAAAGACATCCTGGCTTTTTGGTTCGGTAGCGCAGACCTTAAACACCAACCCCCCAGGCAATGCCGGGATTTATGGTTTGCGGCCACCCCTGAGGTGGATTCCTATGTTGCAGATCATTTCGGTACAATAACCACATCAGCAATCCAGGGCGAGCTGGGCCACTGGCACCTGACACTGGAAGGTGAGCTTGCGCTGCTGATACTTTGTGACCAACTATCCAGGAATATTAACCGAGGTACCGGCCTGGCATTCGCCGGTGACGCAAAGGCACTGAAGATCACTGAGGCGGTTATTCAGCGCGGAGCTACCGCCCACCTGGGCCTGTACCAGCAAGTTTTCTTGGGTATGCCTTTGGAGCACAGTGAGCTAGCCGAGACGCAGCAGCGCTCGGTAGATTACTTTCAACTGTTGCAGCAAACCTTCACAGAAGACAAAATTGCCGCACCCTATCTTCAAACACATTATCGATATGCCCTTGCCCACCAAGATATCATCACGCAATTTGGGCGTTTCCCTCACCGCAATGCGGCTTTGGGTCGAATATCCACTCCAGCAGAAACAGAATGGCTCGCACAAGGGGGCGGCTTTAAATAATGGATTTACTTAGTTGGTTATCTCTCGCGGGAATTTGTGCCCTCGGTGCCATGTCTCCGGGACCCAGTCTTCTTATCGTATTGCGCAGCGCTTCTTCAGGCCTGCAACAGGGTCTCGCCAGCGCCATTGCGCACGGAGCGGGAGTGGCGGCGTATGCCATTCTTACCGCATTCGGTCTAGCGGTATTGATTACCAGCTCACCGACAATTTTTAGTATTTTGCAGTGGGCCGGGGCCGCAATGCTTATCTACTTGGGCTGGAAAGCTCTGAGGGCACCCTCGCCCGGCTCTAGCGGCCCTGATGTACAACCTCCTCACCAGAGCGTAAGGCGCTCTATCGTCCAGGGCTTTGGAGTCGCCTTCTTCAACCCCAAAATCGCGCTTTTCTTTACCGCTCTTTTCAGTCAGTTTGTCTCTGAGCAACAGGCGCTGACAACCAAATTGGGCATGGCCGCCATGGTCTCTGGTGTAGATACTTTATGGTATTGCCTTGTGGTGCTCGCAGTACATGCCAGCCGCAGACGCCGGTTGATCAGCAAACATATTGGCCACCGTATCCAGCAGATATTTGGTGTTCTGTTAATTGGGCTGGCTGCTAAGCTCGTCCTCACCATCTAGCTTGGGGGAGCCGTGCTAGGCGCCCTTGTATGCATCAGAAGTGACTTACCCTCCCACTGAAGGTGACCCTGATATTCCCTGATTCTCTCCCACTAAAAAACAGGCCCGCAAGCGGGCCTGTAAAATAATGTAAAAACAACCAATTGCCCCGGGGGGAATGCGACTGGCTGTAGCCATATTATGACAGTGTTCACGCTCTATGGCGGACAAACCATCGCACGCCTAAGTCCGCTGGTCGCATCTCCTCTATTCACTTCTCCATCGTTGACACTGAATATTTATACAGTTACTGTACGGCCATACAAAAGATTTGGACAGTCTAATAGACGATTGGGAGGCATACGATGGCCGTAGTAGCTGTTTGGAAATGTGATAGAGACGGAGCAATGTTCGACAACAAAAAAGACGCTGAAGAACACGACAAGATGCTGGAGCTCGCCGCCAATATCACCTCGCTAATTGAGCGCCACATCGACGGCATTGATGAGCAGGTGGGTGAGGAAATCGGTCTGTTACTGGCCAAGCGTCGCGAAGCTCTGGCCAAAGCCTGTAAAGGAAAACCGGAAGCACTGCTCGAAGACGATGAGAGCAACGGGCAAGAAGGTGATGATGATCGTGTCACACCTCTTGTCGCCAATCAATAAGCGCGCCTAGTTCCACCCCGATAAAAAATTCACCCTTGTACGCAGATTCATCCCTGTACTCTGCCCGGCTACGCCGGGCTTTTTTATTTTGACCCGCTCAAAGAGCGATAACTGCCTTAACAATATTGATCACAGCCAAAACCAGTATCACCACCCAGCTGATCAATGTACCCCAGAAGCGCCCCATATGTGTTCCGCCTTTTCCCGCTGTAAGTCCGTAGGCATGTAGCGCCCGGGACACAACAAACAGAACCCCAAAAGTATGCAACCATATGGCAGAAAGCCCACCCAGCTCTGCAGCCAGCAGTAGCAGTAATGCAATCGGCGTGTACTCGACAGCGTTAGCGTGTACTCGCACACGGATTTCATTGAAACGATCGTTTCCCGTTCCAATACCAACTCGCTTTGTACGGCGGAATTGAACCACTCTGGCAGCGAGATAAATAATAAGAAGTGCACAAAGCCCAGTGTAAAGTGCCGTTATATTGGCCATATCTATTCCTTGTTCTTATCGATTTGGCTGGGGAATATATCCTGCAAAGCAAAGCCCCCGCTACACAATTCCTGCGCAATCGGCTGGACCTTTCACCTCAACTTATCGAGCTAAAAAAAGCGGGCATTTGGCCCGCTTTTTCAATCTAGCGTTTGTAACCGAAATCATGCCCCTTTGTGGGTTTGAGATGTCTATCTCGCAAGCGCGTTGAGCGTGTGGTCAGGGACTGCCTCTCCCCATCTATCAGTACCTGTTCCGGGTAACTGGTGACCTCTAGTGGATCACCACTCCAAACAACAATATCTGCAACTGCCCCCGGCTCCAGGGTGCCGCCCGACAAGCTGAAGATCTCCGCAACATTACTGCTAATCGACTTTAATGCTTCCTCATAAGGCAAACCGTTGGCAACAGCATTTCCGGCAGACTGACGGGAGAGGTAAACATTGTGGGTAGACGCATAGCCGGGACCACTGATCGCTACCTTGACACCAGCCTTGGTCAAGAGAGCGGCATTATCAAGGCGTGCGCCCAAGCTTGAGAAGGAGCCCGGAACATTGTTAATTGCATCAATCACCACCGGCACCCGAGCCTGTGCCAGCGTATCTGCAACCATCCACCCCTCTGCAGCCCCAAGAATAACGAGCTTTACCCTGAATGCCTTGCCAAGCTCAATCACTGAGAGAATATCGCTGGCACGATCGGCGGTTACCATCAATGGCTCCTGCCCTTTGATTACTGACTGCAACGCTTCCAAATCTGCCAAACGGTAATCCATATCCCGCCACTGACCCCGGCGAATAGCCGCGCGATTGTCACGGTATTCTTGTGCCTCTCGCAGGGCGTTTTCAACTTTGGCATAAGCATTGGCGCGGCTACCACCAGCCAACTGACTGCCGGGCTCACCCAGATAAGCTTTTTGCGCAACATCTTTTGCTTCAAAGCTATCAAACTTGCCACTCAGTTTGATCGCAAAACTGCGCCCGGCAAATACTCGCTGCGCCTCCACAGCCCCGCTATCCCAGGTACTGATACCGGGGAATACCACTGCACTGGTCACACCACCCGCGCGATTAAACGGGATCAGTGTGGATTTGGGGTTGTAAGCCGGTACAGGATTGAAGGCGCTGCCTATGCTATCTCCGGTAACCATATGATCGTTGGTGGCGCTGGCCGCACTAATCTCCACCAATCCCAACTCGGAAATTGGCGCTATCACGCCGGGAGTCACAACTTTACCCTGAGCATTAATGACCTGGTCTGCTGACACATCCAGAGAGGCAGCTACCTGCTGAACCTTGCCGTCGACAATCAGCACATCGGCGGAATCCAGACTGCCCTGCCCCGCCAGAGTATGCACCTTGCCTCCCTTAATCAGGACGGTATTTGCCTGACCCGCTGCCGCCATCAGACCAAGGGCCAGCGTACAATATACAGCTATTTTTTTCACAGTCGCTCTCCCTCTGCCTCAAGAATACCCAGCTCAAAGTCACTGCGTGGCTGACGATTTTTATCAGCACGATCAAACATCAATTCACCATCAATAAACACTTGGTCCGCATGGGTGTAAACGCTGAAAGGATTGCCAGACCAAACTACCACGTCGGCCATCTTGCCCTTTTCCAGGCTGCCTGTTTGATCGGCAATACCCAGCGCTTTTGCTGGATTTAAACTCATCCAGACAACGGCATCTTTTGGCTGAATATCAAATCCTGCACGACGCCCTGCTGTCATTGCCTTGGCCACCTCTTCGTTCAAGTGCTGAGCACTAACACCGGAGTCTGAATGGATCATTGCACAGGCCTTTGCCTGATCAACAATAGCGATGTTGGCCTCGGTCATATCAAAGGCTTCATGCTTAAAGCCCCACCAGTCGGCCCACATCGCCGCACAGACATTGTTTTCGGCGAGCAGATCGGCCACTTTGTAGGCTTCAACGGCGTGGTGGAAGGTGGAAATCTGGAAGTCAAATTCATCGGCTATATCCATCATCACCGCCATTTCTTCGCCGCGGTAGCAGTGGTTATGCACGAGAATATCGCCGTTAAGTACACCCGCCAATGTCTCCATCTGCAGATCTCGCTCAGGCTCATCACCTCCGTTCTCGACGTACTCTTCCCATTCCTGCTTGTACTTGCTGGCCTGAATCCAAGCGCTGCGATAACCCGCTACATTACCCATACGCGTGGATGGTGCATTGCCCTTACCGCCATAAACCCGCTTGGGGTTTTCACCACAGGCCATCTTTAAGCCATAGGGGGCACCGGGGAACTTCATGTCCTGGACGCTGCGGCCGGGAACATTTTTCAAAGTAACACTGCGCCCGCCAAAGAGGTTCGCAGAACCAGGTAATATTTGCAGCGTGGTTACACCGCCAGCAAGTGCCAACGGAAACTGGGGATCCTGGGTCCAGACCGAGTGCTCAGACCATACTTCTGCTGTGTTCGGCGAAGTCATTTCGTTGCCGTCCTGAGTGGACTCAATTTCAGGGGCCGGGTAATCCCCCAGGTGAGAGTGCACATCGATAATGCCTGGTGTTACCCACTTGCCCTTGCCATCAATAACGAGTGCATCTGCCGGCGCTTTGAGATCCTTGCCGATCTCCTTGATCTTGCCATTTTCCAACAACAAATCGGCACTTTCCCTCTGCTCACCAGTGCCAGTCAGTAGTGTTGCGCCCTGAATTAGCACCGGACGTGACTGGGTCAAAGAATAAGTGGAAGGAAAAGCATCCAGGCGAGCGAAATCCAGGGATCTTTGCTCACTGTCAACACGCTTCTCACCGCAGGCGGACAACAATATCGAGGTACTGAGCAGAACCGCGATACTGCGCCCGAAGAACCGGGAATGCAGCTGCATAGTAAATCATCCAATGGTTTTGATTATGGCGGTGCATGCTACCAGTTTGAAACACGATCGCCACCCACCAAATTGTCACAAACGGCTGGCAAGGGATCAGACGACTTGCCGTCCGTGGCCATCACTTGCCGTCACCATTTACCCCCTGTCATCGACAACCCACCGGTGACAGTCAGGATTAAAAAGAACCGCCAGTCATCAAAGAATGTCTACACGGTCAAAATATATACGCTTGCCTATATACTTTTTCATATCTTCATGGTGGAATTTCTGGCGAAAAATCAGACAAGCGCCACTCAGGAGGAGATATAGGTGATTAAGGAAAACAATTTACCCATTTTTCCCTCCTCACCAGCCATTGTTTCCGCATCGGATCGAGGTTCAAGCCAGGTCTATGAAGCCCTAAGAAAGAGCGAGGAGCGCTACCGGGAGTTGGTAGAGCATGCCAACTCAATCATCATGCGCTGCGATCAGCACGGGCATATCACCTCCTTTAATGAATACGCCCAACAATTATTTGGCTATTGCGAAGCTGAAGTGGTAGGCAGGCATTTAATCGGCACAATTGTACCCGCCAGCGAAACGAGCGGTCGAGACCTTCGACAGCTGATGGAGCATATCTGCCAATTCCCGCAGGAACACCGCTACAACATTAATGAAAATATTACCAAGTGCGGAAAAAGGGTATGGATCGCCTGGACTAACAAAATAACTTCCGATGAAAAAGGAAATCCCACAGGCATTCTCAGTATCGGGTCCGATATCACCAAGCAACGCCTATTGGAAGAGGAGCTGCGACAAGCACAAAAAATGCAAGCCATCGGTGAACTGGCAGGCGGTATAGCGCATGATTTCAACAATATGATTCACGGTATTAGCGGCTATGCCGAGGTTATCCAACAGATATCCACGGACATACGCATTAATGAATATACCAATCATATTCTCACTACCGCCCGCCACGCCTCCGAGCTGACCAAGCAACTTCTGACCTTTGCCCGAAAAGGCAAATATCAACTAAAAGCTTGCAACACCCACGAAATTATTCGCGATGTCTGCGCCATGCTGGCTCGTACTATTGACCGCAGAATTGAAATAGATCAACAGCTAAAAGCAAACCGACCCCATATTATGGGCGATCCCGCACAGCTGAAAAGTGCACTTCTGAATATTGGGATCAATGCTAAAGATGCAATGCCTTCAGGTGGCTCACTAACCTTTGGTACCACTAATGTCTCCATCGATAAGCCCATCTCAATTGCAGATTTTGAAATTCCAGCTGGGCACTACCTATTAATCACGATTACCGACAACGGCAGTGGCATGTCCGACGAGATTCGACTTCGTATCTTTGAACCCTTTTTCACAACCAAGGAAAGCGGGCGCGGAGCCGGGCTGGGACTGGCTGCGGTACATGGAACAATACACTTGCACAAAGGTGCGATTCAATGTAATAGCTGGGAAGGAGAAGGCAGTTGTTTTAAACTGTACCTGCCCATTTCCAAAGCACCGATAATAAAGCAAACATACCAGGCCAAGAAGCTGGCCAAAGAGCGCAGATTGCGCATTATGGTGGTGGACGATGAGGCGATAGTCCGCACCTACTCCAAGGCATTATTCGAAATGAATGGGCACAGTGTGGTGGCCTTCGCCACCGCCGAGCAAGCCATATCCTATTATCGGAAATATAGTGACCAAGTGGATTTGGTTCTACTAGACATGATAATGCCCGGCATGGATGGTCAGGAGCTCTTCGCTTTCTTAAAACGCATAAACCCTAACGTTAAAGCAATACTATCGACTGGTTACAGCGTTGACAGCAAGGTGCAAGAAGTTATTGCCGAAGGAGTACTCGACTGCATTCAAAAGCCATTCACCTTTGAACGCCTCACTAAAAAAATTGAAGAAATGATTGCCAGTGGAAAGATTAACCTGCCATCCTAATCCAGTTTTCGTCGCTCAATTTTCCATATGAGAAAAGCATCTCTCATATAGTAGGAAATATTTCTCGCCCCTGTACGCTTGCTTTCAATGAGTAAACAGAAACCAAAGATCAGCCTTGATCACCACTGCTGTCACTTGTTTTCCCCCACTGTCGTGACAGCTATTATCCAGCAAGAAAAAGGCGTCTCAATACAGACTCTCGATGCCCATCATCAATTGAAAGCGCATAAGTTCAATCCTGACTTCCTCTCCCTGCCCACCCCAACAGACCTATTTCCGCCGGTCTCTGTCTACACTAAAAAAACAACCCAGATGATTTTTAGTTTTTCCCTTACCAATCATTTTCTTGTAGTCGCAACTTGTAGTAGGAAAGGTAGGATCAGGGATGATGTTGTACTGGATCGCTCGCAGGGTCAGCCTGCCACTGGTTTTCACTTCACTATTGCTACCTGGCTTTGCATCAGCCGAGCCGGCAAAAAACCCAGACAAACGCTGGGCTGCCATTGTTGGCGCCGGCCCGGGATTCTCCAATCGTCGCAATGAACTCACTCAATACCGTCTAGCAATATCGAAAGACTTACCCTGGCAGTGGAGCCTGACTGAGAAGTGGACAGTCAAGACGCGCCTGGAAACCAGTTACTTCGAGTGGAGATCCAGCTTGGACGATGGAGATCCCAGCGTGTCCAAACGTGGAGAAGATCTGGTTCATGGGATGTCGCTGAGCCCAGTATGGCGACTTGAGTATTTGCCACAATGGGAAGTGCCCATTTTTCCGTATTTTGAATTTTCTGTGGGAGCTAGCTATATCACCGAATCCAATATTGTGAGTAGAAAGACAAACCACACCACTTTGGGCTGCCATTTTCAATTCGAGGATCGTATCGGATTAGGATCTGACTTCGGCAGTGAACGTCGCTGGGGAGTAACTACTTACGCAATGCACTACTCGAATGCAGGTACTTGCTCTGAAAATTCAGGAGTGAATTTCTTTGAATTACGCCTGCACTACAATTTTTAAGCAATGCGTAAAAAATAAAGTGATAGTAAGAGAAAGTAAACCGGCAGTAACTGTCCCTGCCGGTTTACTTGATGGATCATAGAATCACATGCGGAAGATAGCGGCTCATGTCTTGTGTGATCAAGTTAGAATCTTCACGAATCGATATCCCCGCCGCCAGGTCGTCAACAAGCCAACTACCCACCAGAGTATAATTCTTGCCAAACTGAGGCAGTGGGTGCATGGCTTGGTAAATGAAACCTTCCTGACCATAAGGCCCATCAGATAGCAATTTGGAGTCTGTCCCGCGCACAACGGAGATGTTGCCTCCTTCCCGCGAGAATATCGGCTTCTTTACCAGCTCGGAAAAATCGGCCGCTTTATCCAGCTCATCCTCAAAAAAAGAAGGCAGCAAATTGGGGTGCTCGGGAAACAATTTCCACAGCATCGGCAACAGCGCTTTATTGGACAGAATCGCCTTCCACGGCGGCTCCAACCATCGCACATTGTTGCTTCCCAGAAACTCACCAAACTCTTCCTGCAACATAAACTCCCAAGGGTACAGTTTGAACATCCAAGTGATTACCTGGTCATTTAAATCTGTAAACTGGCCCGTTGCATCACGGCCGATATCTTCAACAAAAATAAAATGATTGCTGATGCCAGCCTCTGATGCACAATCCTGCAGGTACTGAACGGTACCTCGATCTTCCTCGGTATCTTTACAGCAAGAAAAATGTAATTCGCGCCCAGGGGTCAGGTATTGAAGGTCGTGAAAACGATTGACCAATTTCTCCTGCAGACTATTGAATTGGTCTGCTTGTAACGGCAGTGCCCGTCTGTCTACGTTGTCCTGCAACCACAGCCACTGCCAAAAGCCAGTTTCATATAAAGACGTGGGCGTATCCGCATTGTTCTCATAAAGCTTTGCCGGCCCCTGACCGGAGTAGGCAAAATCCAGCCGGGAATATAAGCAGGGGTCGCCATTGCGCCAGGAAGTTCGCACAAAATCCCAGTGCTTCTCTGGGATACAAAACCGCCTGAGCAATTCCTCATCCTCAAGGACACGGGCGACAACATCGAGGCACATTTGGTGAATTTCTTCGGTAGGCTCTTCGATATGCTTTTCTATCTGCTCCAGAGAAAACTGATAGTAAGCGGTCTCGTCCCAATAGGGTTTTCCATACATCGTATGGAAGTGAAACCCAAATTCCTGCGCCCGCTCTTGCCAGTGTGGGCGCTCACTAATTGGCAACCTCAACATCGATCAGTCTCCCCTACCACTTGACTCGCTATTATTAACTGTATCTGACACCCACATGTCTGGGCGACTAGCTTGAGTAACATCAATCTCTGAGCGATCACCACGGAATCAATCAGAATAATTCTGAGATGTATCGTAACAAACAAGCGCATTTTAAGACTGAACATCAAGCCCAGTCAGATATAACTTTTCTCTTTGATAATTAGCTGTTTTCTGCACTGAGTTTTTTGTATAACGGATTACCGTCATATTGACCGTAACTGACATACAGTGGCAAATGCCGATGGCTATCTAAATGAGGCTGTGGGAGGCAAGAGAGCAGCCCAAGCATCATTGGACGGCCACTCTCTATTTTTGTGCTGTCGACTATTACAGAGGAAAGTGGCAGCAGTCTTAATTCAAGATTGCCAAACTTAAGCCTTCCAATTGGAGACTCGTCATCAGTACATCAAATTGGATCAACCTCCCCAACTGCGAGAACTACCGCTGCTGGAGCGACCGCCGCCCCAATTGGACTTAGCCGAAGCCACCGCTCCAAATCCTCCGCGGGAAACCGTTTTCGTCACTTTGGGTTTTGGCTCCATGGCACTCTTGCCCACCTTATAGGAGGAGCGGCCATAATTTCCGATTACCTGACCATCGGCAGTCATCAATCTGTCGCGGTAGCGAGAGCCGGAATAGCGGTAGACCGGATTGTAGCCCGAAGAGTAATAGCCCCGGTCTCTGTCATTGAGCATGGAGGCAACCATAAAGCCCGTCATCAGTGGCATCCAGAAGCCACCGCTGGACTGATGGCAAGAACCAAACTCTGCCTCACACTGAGCCGCACGGGAATACTTTGGCCCAGTGCGCTCAGCCTCGTCCAGTGCGCGCTGATACGCGGCCTCACACTGAGCCTTATCCAGCTGGGTTTTCGTCACACAATCATCGACTGAAGAGACAACTTTCACTTCCTCATCAGAGGAACAACCCACCAAGGCTGCTGCCACACCAAGGGCTAGAGGGCGTAACAGGAAATTCGCCCCCACTCTCTTGCGCATCCGTGCCAGGTCAATATTTTTGCTACGTTTCATGACCACCCCTATTTAGTAGCTCATGCAAGCGGCATTCAGCACACCAACAGCTATCGTTGTTGCGGCCAACATAATACCTGCGCTTATTTCCCCATCCTCAATACGCTCAACAATACGTGGCATAAACCCAAAGCGAATAATAGCGAAGGCAATCAACTGGGCAATCAGAGCAACCAGAGCCCAAGTCGCAAAATCAATAATGGATACAGAGTTACTGGCTGCACCGCCAACGGCAATCGCAAAACCCAAGACCGCACCGCCAAAACCTATGGCTGCCGCTGCATTTTTATCTTCACGGATCAACTTCCACTCATCGTGTGGAGTCACCAGGGCGTACAAGAATTTAAACGCAATCAAAAATACCAGTGACAGACCAAAATAGGCCGAAAAATGTAAGATACCAGTCAGTAAATCATAAGGCTGGTCCATTAAAAATCTCCTTATTATCCATGTATTGTCAATTGTGAAGGGGTCAAAGTAATACCGGTACTAATCACCAGACTGCGGCTCAAATAGCCTGCATCCTCTTCTTTTTCTTCAGCCGAAAGAAAAAGGGATTCCGTTTGTTGGTCAGATAACTCGCGCTCAAAAAGCATGGTGAATTGATCTGTTAGCGAGTAATCACCCTCTTCATCATATGTTTTTTCTGCCATATGTACAGGGTTGTGATAATCCCCCGCTGCAGTCCAGACTCGGCTATATGAGCGATCCTGTAATTGATAACTAGACGTACCCATTTCGCTCTCCAACAGTTTTTTCCAAGCCTGTTCTGAGCCAATGTCCAAAGTATCGTAGAAATGAAATAGCTTAACATCGACTACGTGCTCATCCCGCTGTCCGCCTTCGGCAATGACCTGCAGCCAGGCATCATCATCCGTATAAAAGCGATAGATCCAGGTACCATCCAACTCAACGACTCCGGCCGCCTTGATGATTTGAGTAGGCGAACAGGATTCTATGGTCAACTCATCCAGAATTAAGCGAATGGCCAAAGGATCCAGTTCAAAACTTGCTCCGAGTCTTAGGCCCATGATTTCCGGCGTTTTGACTGCTGGAGTATCCTTTCCCTTTATTTTATTTATCAGTTTGGTAAACATGTACCAACACCTTCTTCGTTACTCTTGATATCGAAACAAGCTTTTCCATCCAGCCGGTTCGCAGAAATGTAGTACAGCATATCACCTTGGGAAACCTGATCTGTCAATCCGGGGTTTACATCAATTTTCACTACACCCTTTCGGCGCACCGCTATTAAAGTGGCTGAAAGTTCCCGCTTAAAGTGATCGAACAACTCACCCACCGGAAGCGGCGCCTCACCTCGGTATTCAACACTGTACTGTGTCATCCCATAGGTGCTATCGAGCAATTGTCGATGCAGGCGTGCCGAACCAGGATCAAGCGAAGATTTTGCCAGCATTTCCACGGCAACTGATGGGATACATTCGATATTTGGACAGTGAGCACGCAATAGATCGCCGACATTTTCGTCCTGAAAATAAGCCGTTTTATGGCTGTTCGGGCTGAGCCTATCGCAAAATAAAGCCGTGGTAAGAGTTACATCATCAAGAGGATTATCAATGATAATTCGAGCCGCATTAGCAAGCCCAGCCCGCTGCATACTCTCGGTATGAGAAAATGATTCCACCCGAACAAAATCAATTTTACCCGGCATCGGGTTTTCAATGTCAGCTTCAACACAGAGAACAATCTCTGCCGCACTTCCATTCGTCTTAGAGAGCAGCAGCTCAATGAGGCGAAGCGTTCTCGTACCGTTCCAGCCAATGATAACGGTATGATCGATATGGTTGGTCATACGCAAGCCCTTCTTACCGCGATGTACAAATTCTGAAATCGCAAAGCCAGCTTTAGTAATCACCATTGCAAACAAACTGAGACCAACGGGGATAACCCAAGCGGCGACGATCACTTTACCCTGGGGAGTTACAGGAGAAAAATCTCCATAACCTACGGTCGAAGCAGTAACTACCAACCAATAAAAGAAATTTTCACCTGCGACAATATCGGCTTCACCGGCAGCTCTCAGAAACCCATAGGAGCTGAGTACATAGACAGTCAGTGCTATGAGGATGGTCGCTACATTAGCCCGAATGAAAAGCGACGCCAGAAGGCGCCGCATTCGATATAGCATCACTGTATTAAGCCTTTTCGCGGCCCGCTAACAGTTGAGCCAATTTGTCATTACCACTCACTTCACCGCCGGGCTTGATACCCGCCGCTTTCAGCTTGGCATCGAGACTACTGTCCGTTTCTTCGGAGGCCAGCTCTTCAGCTGCCTCAAGCTCTGCAGCACGCTGCTCTTGTTTATTTTTGATCCTGTCCAGACTGTCCAACGCTGTTTTGATTTTGCTGTTGGCGCCCATATGACGGGAGGAGACAGCTACCTGCGCCTTCTGCACAGACTCGGTGGCCTTAATCTGGTCGATCTGTTGCTCCATACGGCGCACATTGGTCTTGGCCTGAGTGATATTACCCTTGAGGGTAGTCTCTGAGTTCAGGAAGCCATCCAGAATGCTGCGTTCAGTCTCAAGCTGGGTTTCCAGCTCCGTAACGCGCTCGGCACATTCGAGAGCAAGCGCATTATCGCCCTTTTCACTCGCATTGATGGCGTGAGTACTGTACGTCTCAACATCGGCTTTCAGCGCCTGAACCTTGCTTTCAACAAGTTTGCGCTTAGCCATGATTTTAGTCAGATTTTCATCGCAAGCTTTCAATTCTGCCTTTGCCTCGCGTAACTCTTGGTCAAGAATACGTATTGACTGGCTGTCCGCTACTGCTTCACTACCTTCGTTTACCGCGCCTTTTAAGGCAGTCCAAATTCTTCTTAGGCTCATGCTACACCCTCCGTTTCAAAATGATCGGCATACAAATCCAGGAAATCCCCTACATTGGAAAACAGGGTTTCAACTTCCTCGATTACAACTTCGTCCTTACTGGATACTGAAAGAGCACCGAAAGCGACATAGTAATTTTCACCACCAATATTTTTGATCGCAATGGCCGTCAGCGGCACCAGCTGATGCGTTTGCAGAACCATTTCATTCAGTGCTGCCACATCATCTACCTGGCTTACAGGAAACAGGATACTCTCTACCACGATCTGCTTCTCGCCAACGTAAACAAATGCATCGACGCCTTCATCGTTGGAAATGCTGAGGCAATCCCCCTCAGACTCCACCACCCATCCAGTATGGTTTTCCGCCAATTGGCGCAGGTTCTCATTGTTCCAGGTCATTTCAACTCCCTCTCTGTGGAATATTGGTCACAAATATAGCACCAAAAAATCTGCGGTCAATAACTTATTACAAACTAATGTTGCAAATAATACACATAAAGATAATATTTACCACATTGGTGATAATGAAATAGGACGGAGTAGAGCCCATGGACCACACGCAAAGCCTGAGCAATCAGCAAGCACTGACCCCCTACAAAAAGGCCATAGCCCGTTATGTACGCGCATCGATGGCGCTAAAAGGCATGCGGTATGGGGATCTCGCCCAAGCACTGGCCGAGAGAGGAATTTCAATGACGCCGGAAAACCTGCGTAGCAAAGTGAGCAAATGCATGTTTTCAGCAGATCTGCTGGCGGCCATCATCGATGCCATGTCAGCTGAGGACAGCGCCATGCTTGAAATCCTCAAGCAGGCCCGCGAGCTGCAAGATCGAGGACTCTATGCCGACCAGACGAAAAACTAACACGCCGGTCCCCCAGACACCAGTACACGCCATCACACTTTGGTTGCACGACTGGGCTTGAGTAAAAGTTCCAGGCCAAAGCCAGTTCACATCATTAAAAGTGAATCGATAACGCTGAAAGTCAGCCGCACTTCTGCACCAAGCGCCCTAGTAGTGTTGCAGTTTGACCACAGGCTCACCGTTACCACATTTGCCAACCACTTCGGGCTCTGACAGTTTCGCACCTGCAGGAATCACTTTATTGGTTGGCCACCACACAAAGCAGGCATATCTAAAATTGACCGCCCAGTTGCAGTAAAGGCGCCCTTCATCTTCCTCATAAAAACGCGCCTGACAGAAGCTCAAAGTGGGGCTGCGCAACCCCTGCACCTGCTGGGCATCAGCCAAAGTGACCTGTGCAGCAGCAAGCACAACCAGCCAAATAAAGAAATTCAGCAACCGGGATTTCATAGGCGCACTCTCGGGACTTTGTTCAAAGCTTCCTGAAAGATTAGCAGCTCCGGCGCAACTTTCATTTCGGGCCCACCGAAGAACTCCCGGTAATATTTAAGCGCTCACCCGTCTAAATCAGAAACTGCCGGACTCATTCATCTACAAACACCACCAGTCAGCGCCCGCCCTCTCCATGAAGGGCGGCGAGCAACTGTGCCACGCAAGCCTCCCTATCCCTCAGCCAATTGATATATGGCAGGGGTAACACAGGGATTCCTGCCCGGTACAAAGCCTTGTAGACCCGGTTACTATAATGTGACTCATAGTCGCCAGGAAAACCGATCAAATCGACCCCTAGAAACCTTCCTCGTACCTCACACACCACATCCACTCTCTGCCCAGCTACAGGGAAGCCTATCCAATGGGGAATTCCTTCATCACTCAGTACCCGGCTAACTTCACGCGAAAAGCTGCACACAAACGCCTCCCCTCCTCTGAGGCTAGGTGCTAAGTGGGTGTAATTGACATACCGACGAAGAAGGTGATCGGGAGCCAGAGCTTCTGGGTCAATAGACAGCGCCACCAATTGCCTTTCTTTCGCCCTCGTAATAGCAACATTAAACATATCCGCACGATTCAGGTAACTGGCTGCACGCAACGACTGACTATCTACAACCAAGGAAATCAGCATTAAATCCCGCTCTTCCCCCTGAAAACCATAAGGCGTGGCCACACGCACAGAGAAAACCTGTAACTGCTTAAGTGCAAATGCCTTAGTTATCTCGACCTCCAGATACTCCACCTGGTCCCGATAAGGTGATAAAACACCGACGGAAGGCTTTATTAAAGCGGAGGCGTAGCGGTCAAAATGCCTGCCCAACTGCTTAATAACCCAATCCTTCTCTGCCCGGTTTCTGCCATTTTTGCCGCGCCTACCGCATAGCGGGTGAAACTCCAGTGCTGACTCCGACAAAGGTACTGGCCTTGCCTGCATTATTTTTAAGCGGTCGGCATAAAATGCGTGATTACTGAATGCAATCAACTCAGGGGCACTTCGGTAATGCTCATCGAGCATCACCACCGCTTTCTGGGTCGGTATAACATCGGAAGCCAGATCTAAAAGTGACTGCTCCCTATAGCTCAGGCCTGCCGGTAAATCAGGCTCACCCATGACCCCCTGCCAGATACCCAACTGTCGTTTACCAGACAAAAAGGAAACATGCCGCAACTGTTTACCATCGCCGACTATGACCGCACGTTGCGCGCGGAATAGCGCCGGAAGTGCACTAGAGACATCGCACTGAGTTGCCTCATCAAATATCACCACATCAAACAGTGTGGGCAGTAGTGGCATCACCTCATTCAGCTCATCAGCCTCGACAAGCCAGATAGGGAAAGCCTGTAACACCACCCGCATATCTGTCTGGGCAAAGCGCTCAGCCTGAACTTTTGAACTCCGCGACCGAAGCGCCTGAAGGAAGCTAGCTAGCGTACCTCTCTCCTCTTCCAATAAAATGCGTAGTTTTTCCTGGCGGTATGTATTGAGGTAGAGCGCTGCCAGCTTTTCAAAACGACGCCGGCAGCTATCGATCTGCTCCTGAAAATCCCAGAGACTTCTAACATTGAGCCGGCTACCCAATAGCGCTGCTCCATAATGAACTATCCATTGCGCCAATCGGCCAGCGCCCACAAAACGAGCCAGACGCAGTGCTCTGGAAAAGCGAACCTCTAGCCGCTGTAATTGAATATAAGCGCGCTTAACTGCCCGCTTTGCCTGAGAGGGAGTTTCCGCTCGCACCTCAACCCCCTCCTTTAGAAGAGAGTTAAGGCGGGCTTTCAAACTCTGCGCAAACCCTCTCTCTTCAGCATGCAGGCAACCCTGGGTGAGACCGTAGTCAACCCGCAACTTATCTCGCACTACCTCCAATGCCTGCGATGTTTTTGATACCACCAGCACACTCTCACCGTGAAGTATCCGGTCAATGACCATTGCCGCAATGGTAAAGCTTTTACCTGTGCCGGGCGGGCCCGACACAAGGCTCAAGGGATAGCGGGCAGCATTCTTCAGGGCCCGCTCTTGAACAGCACTCAGTAAGCCCGGCAACATTTCGGGCTCACTGACGCTTTCCCAAACCGTATCCGTTCGCCCTCCCAATAATTGTCGCAGGGGGGCTGACAGATTTACTTCCTGGGTCAACAGCTGCAGCTCATGCAGCACCCCTCTAGCCCCCCTGGATCGATCTGCAAGAACAACCGCACTTGCAGATACCAAGGATAGCCCTGAGGACTTTACAGACTGCTCGACTACAGCTTGCGCTTCCAACTTAGGCCAGCGCCCCAACTCTTCAATATTTTCCAGTATCGTAAACTGACCCAACCAGCGGCCAATAGCGCCCAGTTCAGCCGAAGTGATCGCTGAGGACGGAGCTGGAAAACCGTCTGTTGTTGAGGACTCCACATCGGATTTTAGGAGCTGTCGCAATACCGGTAGGTTGACCCGAGCATCTGCGTGGTTAATCTCCACGTAGTGCTCTTCTTCATAATACACATTAGCCGGAAAGTAGATCAGCGGCGCGCAGAGCTTACGCTTTGCTGCCAGACTGCCCTGGTGTGCGTAACTACCACATATGAACAGGCAGCCGTAAATTAATCGCCGCTCTTTTCTATGCGAATCCGCTTGTTCCAGTAATTTCGCCCCAGCAGCACCGGCCAAGGGTATACGCGGCAACTGCCCTGCTCCCAAGTAGTCTTGCTCCTCAGAGAATAGGCGCCGACTCACCTTGAGATTTAAAATATTGTTTAACGAAAGGTCGTAACTATCGGCCTGGTAACAGCGCCGAAAATACTCGATTAATTGATTGGGGGGGTGCTGCATAACAGCCTGCTATTTATCGTGAAACGACAAAATTCTAGCGGAAGCTACAATCCAGTCATACCCCCCCGGTAAATATCAACCATCGACCATCAATGACTGGTAGTGGCGCACCTCCTCATCACTTAGCTGTAAACCGTACTTTTCAACAATCGCCATAAACCGCTTAAGGTAAATCTGTTTTACTGGCATATAAGGAGGCATCCACTTATCCGGTCCCCTGTGACCCTTACTCTGGTTGCGACCGTCATCCACCAGCCACAAGTTTTCACTATCTTCTGCGAATCCCTGCTTTTGCTTGCGCGTCCAACTGGCCCCACCATGGTCGTGGGCCCATTTCAGAGGTACGATGTGTTCTACATCAAGATCTGAAGCCTTAAGAAAAAAACCACCCGTATAAGGGTCCAGCCACAACCCAGTATCCACTTTGCAATGACTAGACCGGGTGAATGTCACCGGAGAAAGAGAGTAGCGAACCAACAATTCGTGACGAGTATCCTGGCAATCCCGGTCGGGATCTGACCATTTAGGCAGCCACTCTGCCCTGTCATAAGACGCAGCCAATCCAGAAACACTAAACGAACACGCAAATACACCTAATAGAAGCCTTGAAACTGACCGAATACTCATACATCAACTACCAATCAAATCAGAGTGCTAGGTTACAAGAGAATCGACGTTGAGTGTATGCGCCGGTTCAAATCAAGAAAAAATTTACAAGCGGGACCAAAGGCCAGAGGGAAGCAAAAGACATCAATTGTCTATTTTTTCACCATTAAAGTTCTAGCAAAAAATAAACCTTATAATCCAATATGCCTATGTCAGCGATAGAATTTTAATTGATGTAATCCATTGTAATAGCACCTAGCTATTCAATCTGGCTCCATACTCCCAACCTTTGTTAACGATCACCTTCCTCCTCTTTGATAAACATTTATCCTTAAATATCAAACAACTGCGGACAGGTCGACGTTTCAGCACACCCTTACATATTATGAAATAGCAAGTTGTATTCGTGGTTGATTAAATATGAACAAGCAGACAATTAAGATTGTTTTTTATGCGATAAACGGAACGGGGCTTGGCCACATTACCAGACTCAATAATATTGCCGAAGAAGCCGTTCAAATATGCAGCGCAGTTGGTATAGAACCACATTTTAATTTCCTGATCACAACAGATGCACCTGCTATCGCCTCCAAGTTTTTAACCACTAAACTCCCATCAAAAACAATGATAAGACAGCTAAACCTTCCCGTACGAAAGACGACGGCCAGGATAAAAGCTCAGGTTAGTAACTTTATTGCCATGCATTCACCAGATTGCCTAGTCCTGGATACCAACCCCCGAGGTTCATACAACGAATTCTCCCACATCAAATCCCCGACCAAGTCTACAGTGTTTATTGATCGCCATAGAAAACCTGAAACAATAACGCAAATAGTAAAACAGACCTTGAAACTATACGATCGCGCAATTGTTCCAGAACAACAAACTGCAGGAAACCCACTTGAGCTTCACCCCAATTCTTTTTTCGTTGATAAGATTCACGGAATTAAACCAGAACAAAGCCTCACACGCAAAGAAGCAAGAACAGTTTTCGGGGCCAAAAAAAATAACCCCCTGATATATTTATCTAGCGGTGGCGGTGGCGGCAGTGAACTAAGCGATCAAGTAACCCCATCTAAAATACCAGTCAGATTTTCTCTACTCTCCTGATTTTTAACGATCAGGAATTCTCAATGAGCGCCCAGAGCAAATCCGATTTCTGGCAGGAGCATATCAGTGCCTGGAACAGCAGCGATCTTCCCCAAACGGCATACTGCCAGCATCACCAGCTCAAGCTCAGTACCTTTACTTATTGGCGCAACAAGCAGAAAAAGCAACGACCCAAGCTAATGCCGGTGACTATACCGGCTTTACAGGCTTCTGTTGATTTAACATTGCCCGACGGCATTCAGATGCAGCTGCCGGTCTCTGCGCTGAAACCTAGATTGCCAACATAAGCGACACACGCCTGCCCGCTAAAAACTCCAGCAAACTCCAATAATTTAACATTTTTCTTGACCGGGCATTAATACGAAACACCGCATCATCAATCTGACTTTTCGACAACTTGCCAAGTTCCATTCCTTTTGGGAAGAAACGCCTCAGCAGACCATTGGTATTTTCGTTCAACCCGCGCTCCCACGAGTGATACGGCTTGGCAAAATATATATTGCAGCCTAGTTTCCGCGCGATCGACTGGTGGCCCGCGAATTCGCCACCGTTGTCGAAGGTTATGGTTTTACACACTGCCTGATAAGGCTTCAGCACCTGCTTGATTGCACGGCTTACTGTCTTCTTGCTCTTATTTGATACTCTGCGAGTGAGTAATAATTTGGAGACTCGCTCAACCAAGGTTACCAGATAGCCATCTTGACCATAAACTGTGTCGCCCTCCCAGTGCCCAAGCTCGATGTTGTCATCAACAATCGCCGGACGTTCGTCAATATCGATACGCCCTGGAATGAGCTTCACTCCAGCCTCAGGGCCTTTTCGCGGCAGACGCGGCCGCCAGTTGAGCCGTTTAACCCAGCGGTAAATGGTTGAACAGCTGACTGCTTTGCCGCACTTCTCAAGCCGTATGCGCCCGGCAATTTGTTCTGAACTTGCGTTTTTCAGCTGGTGGTCGACTTGTACTTTCATGGCGAAATCGAACTTAGTGTACTTACGCGCTCCGTGCCGCCGCTGCAGCATCTGTCGGTGAGTGCTCTCCGCACTGTAAGGGCTACAGCAGTTCAGCTCGCGGGAAATGGTTTTGTTTGAACGACTGAGTTGTTGCGCAATGGCTCGGGCTGAATAGTTCTGCCCGTTGAGGACCTCGATCTGGTATCGTTCTTTGGGGGCAGCTGGCTGGTGTGGGTTCCCATGGGATTCTTGGCTTGTTTGTGTGGAAGCTAACCCGCCTACAGCCAGCTGGCCTCCTTCGCTATCGCCAAGTGTCTCGGTTGTTGTGGGAATCTAGGGTAAGACTTAATGACAAGCCTAATAAGGTTTCATTACAAGTGATAAAAAACTAAATAAAACACACCCCCACCAACCCTCCTCCTGAATGAGTTTCTCACTCCGTCAAAATCCACCCTGATTAATTTTTCGGTCCAGTAGAAATTCATACTCCCGAAAAGAAATCTATAGCCACAGTTTTAGAAAATATGTATCGGAGTAAAAATAGAGAAAGAAACTGGAATGGCGAAACGAAAAAGTCCCGAACCCCAACTGGCCAGATAGGGGGCGGGACTGATTTAAGCTTGCCCTACACTTCGATAAGCACTATGCAGATACAGGCTCGCCTGCAGATACTTTTTGCGATTTTATCTTTGCTTCCGCCTCACTACCGATTACTTCGCCAGCTTTAACCTTGTGAAATATGGCATAGAATACCGGAATTGCGATCAAGGTCAGGACCGTGGCAAAGCCCAAGCCCCCCATAATCGTCACAGCCATATCTGCAAAGAAAGCATCGAACAATAGAGGGGACATTCCCAAAATGGTGGTAACAGCAGCAAGAAATACAGGGCGTAATCGACTAACACTTGCCCGCTGAATGGCCGTCATTCTGGGTAGACCGGCATGAATCTGTACTTCGATCTCATCAACTAGGACCACCGCATTTTTAATCAACATACCAGACAAGCTAAGCACACCTAGAAGTGACATAAACCCAAAGGGCAACCCAGTCATCAATAGCCCTACGACCACCCCCACCAAGCACATTGGCACTACCAACCAAATAATGACGGGCTCACGTACAGTGCCAAATAGCAAGATCGATACCAGTATCATAATCAGGAAACCAAGCGGCAACCCCTTACCCAAGGATTTTTGCGCATCAGTGGAGCTTTCATATTCACCACCAAACTCAACCTTAAAACCTAGGGGCAGCTTCATCTCTTCAACCCAGGGGCGAATTCGACCAAAAGCAGCCATAGCCGTTACACCTTTCGGCGCGTCAGCACTAATGGTAATTGTCGGCACCCGGTTACGCCTCTGGATCAACCCTTCATCTGCAGTTACCTCAAAAGCTGTTATCAGCTGCCCAGCAGGAACATAACCCTGCTCATTGGGGCTCCACACCAAGCGGTCCTCTAAAGAGCCCACTTGATTACGGTCACTTTCAGGCATCCGGGCGATAATCGGAATAACACGATCGCCACTTTCAAAATCACCAACGGTATAGCCTGTCGTGGCGAACTGAATCATGCGACTGACATCAGCATTGGTCACCCCAGCCACACGAGCGCGTTCGTCATCCAGATGGGCGTGGATTGTCGGCTCCCGTCCCCGCCAATCGTGACGGATATCTTCAAGCCCCTTCTCGCGGAATTGATCCTCAACGCCTAATGCAAGTGCGCGTAGCGTTTTATAATCCTGACCAGAGATACGTACTTCGACGTCAGACCCACCGCCTGGACCAAACACCAAGCGCTTAAAAGTAATCAGCGCTTCAGGCTGCACTTCACGTAACTGTGATTTTGCGCGCTCGATCAACTGTGGAATTTGCTCACGATTTTCGGTACGTACAATTAGCTGGCCGTAAGAGGCATTAGGCGGCTCAGGGGCGTAAGTCAGCATAAAGCGATCGGCTCCGCGACCCGCTACCGCAGTTACAGAAACCACAGAGTCCCGCTCTTTAAAGAACTCTGTAGCCTGCTGGAGCGCCTTATCGGTGCGGTTGATATCACTACCCTGAGGCATATAGTAATTGACATAAAACAGAGGGGCATTTGAGTTTGGGAAAAAACCTTGCTTTACAAAACCAAAGCCAAAGTAACTTACCAGGGTAACCGCCACAAGCACGGTAACAGTCAGTCCACGACGCTTAAGAGCCCCTGCCAATGCGGCCGAATACATATTGTAGAAGCGACCACTGTAAGGATCATCGGCATCAGTTTCCTTACCCGGCTTAAACAGGTGATACCCTAAATAAGGAGTTACCGTTACCGCCAAAATCCAACTGAGCAGCAGAGAAATACCAATCACAGCAAATAGGGAAAAGAGAAACTCACCAGTGGCATCATCAGATAAGCCGATACCAGAAAATGCCATAATTCCAATAACTGTTGCTCCCAGAAGCGGCCAGAAAGTCTGGCCCACTACCCGGCGAGCCGCGCCTTTGGGTTCTTCGTTCCTTTGAACCCCCATTAGCATCCCTTCGGCGACCACAATGGCATTATCAACCAGCATACCCATCGCAATAATTAGAGCGCCCAAAGAAATTCGCTGCAGGTTTAACCCAAACAAATTCATAATCAGCACTGTGCCCAGAACCGTAAGGCCCAGTACAGTGCCCACCACGACACCGGACCGCCAGCCCATAAATAGGCAAAGCACCAGGGTAACAATCACTACAGAAGAGATAAGGTTAAACAGAAAGCCATTTACACTCTCTTCTACCACTCGATGCTGGTCATACACCGGATGAACTTCCACTCCTAGGGGCAGCGCCTCTTTGACTTCATTTAACTTAGCCTCAACCGCCTTACCAACATTCACGATATTGGTATTTTTAGCTCCAGCGACGCCAAGTAATATCGCCTGTTTTCCGTCGAAGCGGGCGATAAAATTGGGGCTTTCATCGTATCCAAGTGAAATATCAGCAATATCCTGAACTGCCAGCATCGCAGTAGAGCCAGGCACCCCCATAAGGATATTGCGAATAGCCTCCAGATCACTCGCGGGATTATCAACCAAAATACGGGTGCGCAAATCCTGACCGCCAATCTCACCTGTTTTTTGAGTGGAGCTTTCTGACTGCAGGACTTGCGCTATATCGTCCAATGAAAAACCAAACTGAGCAAGACGCGATTCGTCAATATCCAGATAGGCTACCTCATCGACGATACCAGAACGGGATACTTTTGCCACGCCTTCCACACCGAGTAATTCCCGGCGAATCGCCTTGGTAATTTCACGCATTTCGGTTTGAGAAAACCCCTCCCCGGTAATCGCGTAATAGATACCATATACCTCTCCAAAATCATCATTAACGACTGAAGGCAAAGCACCACTAGGGAGGTCACTTTGGGCATCATTAACCTTTCGGCGCAACTCATCCCAAACTTGGGCCAATTCACCAGAACCATACTGATCCTTTATCTCAACCCGAATTTCAGACATGCCCGGACTTGAGGTCGAGCTCACCTTATCGAGCTGACCCATTTGCTGGATCGCCACCTCGAGCTTCTCAGTAACCTCTTCCTCAACCCGCTGAGCACTGGCCCCAGGGTAAAATGTATATACCCGTGCCTCTTTGATCGTAAATGCCGGGTCCTCCAGGCGCCCAATGTCTGAAAGCCCCCAGAGACCACCGATAAGGCAGATCAACATCAACAACCAGCCATATACTGGTTTTTCAATAAATACGTCAGAAATCTTCACAACATTTTCCCTACTGTTAACAGGGCTAGAACTGACACACCAATTAGTGCTGTGCGTAATTGCGGACTGTTGCGCCTTCGTAGAGGTGCTGACCTCCTGCGGCAACCAGTTTCATCGCGGGACTTAGCCCCTCTGTGATCTGAACAGACTTACCATCGGTACGACCCAAGGCTACAGGAACCTTAACGACCGACTGATCTGCACTAATCTGCCATACGTAGGGTTTCCCCTCCGGCCCTGACTGAACTGCTGACAACGGTATCCAGAGGTCGCCACTTGATCCCTTCAGCTTTACATTCACTCGCGCTGTCATACCGGGGAGAATCTGTACATTCTCGGGACGAGGCATACCCAGCTCAACCACATAAGTCTGCGTAACGCTGTCTGCCTCAGCCTGGTGTTCACGATACTCCAACTTAAACTCCTTACCCGGTAGAAACTCAAAAGTGGCAATGACCGAACTGACCTGTTCTTCATGGACAGTTGCCAACATCTTTTCAGGCACAGAGATCTGAATTCGGACTTCAGAGATGTTTTGCAAGCGGACAATTGCTTGGCCGGACTGAACATTGGTGTAATTTTCTACCAATTGGCGGGTAGCCAGTGCATCGAAAGGTACTCGTAGTTGGGTATATGCCAAATCCTGCTCCGCTCGGTCGAGGGTAACTTTGGCAAGGTCAAAATTACTTTTTGTTTCATCCAGTTGCTGCTGTGAAATCACCTTTGAGCCTGCAAGGGAGCTCTGGCGACTCAGGGTTTTCTCCAGTAGCTCCACATTTACCCGAGCCTCTTTTACTCTACGCTGGTAATCCCGATCATCAAGCTCAGCGATCAATGTTCCTTTAGGAATAATCTCACCTTCACGAATACTGAGCTTGGCGAGCTTGCCCCCGACCTGGAATGACAGGTCGACACTCTGAACCGCTTTAACGCGACCGGCAAACTGACGATCTTTTATTTCACCGCTGTTAACAACGCTAGCAACCTTTACCGGCCACTGGCGCTCTGCCTTCTGTTGCTCCGGCGTCGACTCGGAGCAACCAACAAGAATCGTGACTGCAGCCACCAAAAAAGCCAGTGATAAACGGGGACTTACCGATTGTTTCATTTTCATCATCCACAAAATTGATTAACTGGAGGCCAACATTCACGCGAGATCGGCGGAGAGCGCCAGTAAACGTCCCTGCAAACGTTCAATGATGGGATCTTCAGGCTCAACGACACCCAACACACGCCCCAGGAACATGCCCTGTGCCGCCAGAATCAGCAGCTCAGCCATTTCCGGGTCACTGTACACATCGCATATGTTACGACGTCGCTGTACCTCTTTATCTTTTACGGGTTCCAGCAGTGCAGGATCTTCAGCTACCGCCGCAATCAGCGAACGGGGTAGACCTTCGTCATCTTCCATCAACTCAAAAATACACTTGAGGCGGGAAACCAAAAGACTATCTCCCAATGAAACGTATGCTGAGACGCTGCCATCCTCTCGAGCGATCGCAGCCTCCAACATGGCTTTCAGGAGTGACTGCTTGGTTCTAAAGTGGTGGATCAAACCGCCCTTACTCAACCCACACTGCGCCGCAACAGCATCTAGGGTGAGCTTATGCGCCCCCCTATCTCTAACCACCTCTTCTGCTGCACGCACAATGGCAGCTTTATCGACTCTCGACACATGACCTCCCGGACTTCACCCAGCAAAACCAACCAGTTGGTCGGTATACTAACGCGAGCAGATAAAACGTCAAGCTATGCTACGATTCTTCGGCGCAAAGTTCGGTTAAAAAGTGTTACGTGAGCGCTTAGCTCAACCTATAGGAATGATTTATGACGGATCAACTGTGTCCCTGCGGCTCTGGCAAGCCTCTTAACAGCTGTTGCGGACTCTACTTGTCAGGAAAAACCTACCCAACTACCGCCGAACGAGTGATGCGCAGTCGATACACCGCTTTTGCAATGGGCAATATTCAGTACCTGCACAAAACCTGGCACCCAGACACCTGTCCCGATCTACAAGCCGAGGATATCGAGACTCAGTGGACACGTTTGGAAGTGGTTAAAAGCAAGGCTGGCTTGAAGAGATCCGTGGTCGAATTTAAGGCGTGGTATACGGAAAATAATCAGGAGCACCTGATTCATGAGGTTTCACTGTTTAAACTCTATAAGAGACGCTGGGTATACGTGGAAGCCCTTCCCAGCTGGCCGTAAAGGTGTAAGCGGAACCAAGGAGTGGGGCTGATTAGCAGAAGACGGGCAATACAAAAGCCATAAAGATAGACCCACCGGAGCGAGAGTCTTTCAACTCCCGCACCTCTTTGCGAAGCTTCTGCTTACTTGAAAATCGAACAGAAGACTTGGCCTTTACGTGAGGCCCACCTTTCCTGAGCAACGGATTCCTTGCTACATAACTACGCAGCTTTTCATTCTTTGTCTCTCTCTTCACCTGAGATTACCTGATCATTGTTAATAAAGGGTTGATTTGCCAAAACACGACGCTTTAGTCAAAAATTACATTGATGCCTCCCCCCGCACAATTGGCTAGTAGCATTGTAATTGAAATAATAAATCAGCCCTTAATACAGACTACCTGGCGTAGGGTATGCACAACCTCCACTAGATCAGACTGATTTTCCATTACTGTATCGATGTCTTTATAAGCAGCTGGAATTTCATCTAAAACCCCACTGTCTTTTCTGCACTGAATGCCTCGAGTTTGCTCCTCAAGATCTCTCCGCGAAAACCTCTGGCGCGCTGCCGAGCGGCTCATTTTACGCCCGGCTCCGTGAGCACAAGAGCAAAAAGATTCCGGATTACCGAGACCCCGCACCACAAATGACTTAGCCCCCATTGAGCCTGGAATGATTCCCAGTTGATCCCTCTGAGCACTGATTGCCCCTTTCCGTGTTACAAACACATCCCGAGCAAAGTGGTTCTCACGAACTACATAATTGTGATGGCAGTTAATAGCCTCAGAAGTCAGCGTAAATGCTGGCAATTGCACCCTCAAGCACGCGAGAACTAACTTCATCATTTCCTGACGATTCAGTCTCGCATACTCCTGCGCCCAATTAACTGCTTCAATATACTCTTCAAAGTTTTCACACCCCTCAGAAAAATAGGCCAGATCCTTATCCGGAAGATTGTGCATATGGCCCGACATATCACGGCGAGCCTTTTGAATAAAATACTGCCCAATAGCATTGCCAATACCTCGACTTCCCGAGTGTAACATCACCCATACCGCACCACTTTCATCAAGGCAAAGTTCGATAAAATGATTACCGCCACCCAGAGTACCCATTTGGGTTACCCAGGTTTTTTGTGGCTGACGTAGCTTTTTCATCAGCCCGGGATGCTTTGAAAACAACCTATCCACACCGGGAGCTAAATTTTTGCAGGCAGATTCCCTGGCGCTGATCAGTTTATGTCGTCTCTGACCAACCGGCACTTTCACCTCAATGGCATCCCGCAATGCTCTTAGATTGTCTGGCAACTGATGGGCAAATAACGATGTACGCACCGCATTCATTCCGCAACCGATATCCACCCCAACGGCGGCAGGAATAATCGCACTGACCGTTGGAATTACAGAACCTACTGTCGCCCCCTTACCCAAATGCACATCAGGCATTGCGGCAATATGGGAATGCACAATAGGTAGCTGCGCTATGTTTTTTAACTGCTGAAGCGCTGCAGGCTCAATATCCTCAGCGTAAATTTTCACTGGGACTGTACCAGGCGGCGCATTTCCATTTAGCAAAGTCTTTACAGGCATAATAAATCCCTGGATTAATCCACTAGATTAAAACGGCATTCCAAGCCCCGAAACGAAAAAGCCCCGGCAATTGCCAGGGCTTTAAAGAGGTCTGGCTTGGAAAGCAAATTCACTCTCCAAGCGCAAGCACATGAAAAGCGACTAAACGAACAATGTCTTAGTATTTACACTTCGCATTTCACGGCTCCTTAGTGGGTGCGACCCATATCGAAAAATCTTACCAGTTAGAATGTTACTCCAAAAAATGGAGCAACAATGAAATTCACATGCAGTTTATGCTTCTACCACATCATGTCAAGCCAATTCTAAC
The DNA here is from genome assembly GCF_023895975.1 of Microbulbifer okhotskensis. GTDB lineage: Bacteria > Pseudomonadota > Gammaproteobacteria > Pseudomonadales > Cellvibrionaceae > Microbulbifer > Microbulbifer okhotskensis. Next base: position 54,296 of record NZ_JALBWM010000007.1, on the reverse strand, counting down.
GGGATCCTTAAAAAAATATACTGACAGCAACCGGATATTTTTTTATCTCGAATATAGCCCCAGTTCATTCCATGCAATAAAATCCCCCTCAGCAACATCAAACTGGCGACGAACACAACATAATGACGACCAATGAGCCACGAATTCTCTTTGAAGACGACTACCTACTTGCAGCCTACAAACCAGAGGGATGGCTAGTCCATCGCTCAGACATCGATCGCCATGAACAGAAAATTCTTCTGCAATATCTGCGCAACCAGTGTGGAGGTTTTCTATATCCGGTACACCGGTTAGACAAACCAACCTCGGGCGTTATTATATTTGCTAAGAGTGGAGATATCGCCGCCCAACTCCAGAAACAACTTGAAAGTGATTTATCGGTTAAAAAATACATTGCCGTATGCAGGGGCTATTGCTCAGAGGGGGGAACCATAGACCATGCATTAGCGCCAGTAGCAGACTTTAAACATCAGAGAAAGCGCCCAAAAGCAGACTTGCCTCGGCAACCAGCCACGACCCTTTTTAAGAGACTAAAAACGATTGAACTTCCCTATGAAGTTGATCGCTACCCGACAAGTAGATATTCATTAGTCGAAGTACAACTAAAAACCGGACGGCGACATCAGATTAGAAGGCACTTCAAACATATACAGCACCCACTAATCGGATGCCCTAAATACGGAAAATCCACGCACAATCGTTTTTTTGCCAACCGTCTGGGGTGTTCCCGTCTACTGCTACATGCCTTGGAGTTGGTACTAAAGCACCCCAAATACAATACTAAGCTGAGAATTGAAAGTGCTATTCGTGGTGAATTTTCACTACTATTAAAGCAGCTCAAGTGGGAATTGTAGCTAGATTAATTTTGAAACAACCACAATCTGACGCAACTCTTCTGGCCGCCACCTTGAAAAAGCCTACAGAACGCAGGGCGCCATTTGGTCGGGATAAGAACACAGAGGCGCTGAATTAAGGATTTCAGAGGTACAACAAGCTTCACTCTCACCATTCAATTGGCCGCACCCCGCTCCTCCGCAGGCACCACATAGACTGGAACAACAGGCCCCAACTCCACTATAAATACCATTATTCTTACTCTCACACTCAAATCCTTTCAGTCCATATATTTTTCGCCCTTCACGCACAGAGATATTATCAAAGTAGGCATAAACATTTTTTGTGGGAGACCACAGTGTAGAACTGCCCCCATGAAAAGTATTAAACTTAAATTTATTAATGGCTACTCGGTTATCACCGGTGAGTCGCAACCCACTCTTCTCAACGACTTTGGCTCCATTAATAAACAATTCAATATAGCCATCTGCATTATTGGAGTCACTATTCAATTTCACAAACAACTCCACTCTATACCAGGTATCCAACTCAAATTTGAAACTGCTATCCCCCCGATATCCATCACCACAGCGCTCCACTCTATCCTGATGATAAGCATAAAGGCTTACACTACCTTCGACCCCAAAAATAACTCGAACACTCCAGCTTTTGGGATCAACTGGCAGACATCCAGAAGCCTGCCCCCCTCCCCCAAGGCCATGCAGTTTCCCTCCATATACAAACTCAAAATCATGATCAAATTTAACATCATATGACAGCGTCGCCTCGGCTACCGACCTGGACAACTGGACAGATTTAACAATTCGCTCAGAACCTTTCACAAAAGGGATATATCTCGCTTTTAATGCATAATTCCCTGCGGACAATGAAACAAGATTTAAGTAATTATCATCGAATGTAACAGCGGGTTTTGTATTAAGGTTTCTACGCAGCAACGTGCTGTCCGTATACCTCATATAGGGAATTCCCACTCTGTATTTTCCTGAGCGCATAAGTCGGCGACCTGTGCCTTCAGTAACAGAAATGCCATAAACATAAATTTTTTTTCTTACATAACGCTGCATCTCCTCATAATTCAAGTAGAAATGATAGCGATGAGAAGTTATATGGGTGCCGCACAAATTTCTGATGGAATCCCCAGAAACTCGACTTGCTTTTGTTCTTTTAACTGGGTATTGACCTCTCTCCATTGACCCACCCAGATAAAGACTGACACTAAGTGGCTTATTATAACCTTTTTGACAAGCCCACCCTGAAATTACCAGCCCTCCACCGGAATATTCAACTCGGTCAATCTCGCCAACCACTCGGCCTAAATCATGGCTGCTCGCGCCAAACGAAAAAAAAGTCACGAGTACTAACGCTGAAAACATCTCGTATAAACGCCCAGTAAAACTAATACCTCTATCAAATATAGAGCCTCACTCCATTAAGGCAAAAAAATCAACTAATTTCTTAAATCTGTCGTTCTGATAAATAGCGCTATAAAAATTACTTTTTATTCATATTCAAATGACATGAAAATGCAGCATCCTGCAGTATTTCACGCCCCGCGAGGAATCTGCATTGGACGGAAACGGCAGCACCCCGCACAACACGTGTGACTGGATTTTTTAAGACAGATTCCAACAAGAACCGGCATATTCAGCTTTGCGAATTATCCTGAGACGCCTCTTCCTGAGATTTACCGCGCATCCCAAATAGCCCTCTGCGCTCAACTTTACCTTCTGGTGCCGGCTGCAGGAAACTACGCAACTTATCCTTCTCCCACATAGCATCTTGATAGCCGAGATCAATAAGCTCTTCAATATAAGGTTTTTCAAACAATAGATAACTGGCGGCTGATGCACCACCTTCTGGATTAGTTGCACCCGTTGAACGAAACAACCAGCGAAGTGCCGGGGGAAGGTGGCCAAGCTTGCGACCACTAAGGCGCCCCAAGCTCTGCGAAGGCTCAATTACTACAGATTCGACAGGGCGCAAGAGTTTAAGGTCAGCGTGATCTGACTGATCGGCGTAATCGAGTAGCATATTGACTCGATCCAAATGCTCCAAATCAGCTTCCAAGCTATCAATAAATGCCGCATTAAAAAGCTGAGCCGCAATCTGTGCCATGGAAGGAGAGCGCATCGGTGCAGGACTGTTACGGCTCCCCCAGTGCACAGGGGAGCGATTGTCGGAAACACCCACCACAAAAACACGCTTGGCCCCCAAGTGCAAAGCGGGGCTGATTGGCGCCATCAGGCGGATAGCACCATCACAGAAATAGGCTCCATCCAACTTCACTGCCGGAAAAATTGCCGGAATAGCTGCAGACGCCAGCAGATGATCGGATGTCAGTCGAGTCGGAACACCAAAACGACGAAATCGTTGCCACCCATTCACATCTTCAGCACCTTGAAAAAAGCTAACTGACTGACCTTCGCTATAGGAGAGCGCATTCACACTGGTTGCGCGTAAATGTCCTGCGTCTATATTTTTTTGGATATTATTAAAATCAATAACCCCCTCTACCAATTCGCGCAAAGGGCTATTATCCAACAGAGCTAACGGTTTCTGCCGGCCAACACCCTGATTTAATAACGATCGGCTGATGGAAAACAAATTCCCCAGCAGGCTGCGCCAGCTAGTGCAATACACCTGCTCCACACTGAGACCCAACCAAACCGAGCACATCCTGTCGACAGCTTCTTTAAAAGTGCCAGTATGAGAAGCGAGAAGCATCGCATTCATAGCTCCGGCGGAAGTACCGCAGATTATTTGAAATGGGCGCGGATTATCTTCCGGTACTAATTCAGAAAGGGCCCGCAATACTCCTGCCTGATACGCCGCACGCGCACCCCCTCCAGAAAGCACCAGAGCGTTACGCTGGTCTGAGATCGTACTTTCGTCATTACCTGTCGACAAAGTCTTCTTCCAATACAACAAGCCCGCAAACAGCAGAGTCCGTTTAAAGGCTACTGAGAAAAATGCCCATGCACAAATACGTTTTTAAATAGCGAGGGCTCTTTGATATGGTGATATAAATCTATCAATTAGGTTTATTATTCTAAAATAAAGAACGCACTAGAGTGACATATCAACTACATAGCGGCCAATTCCATGGCCTCGATTCAGGCGAGCGAGGAATTCAGGGGCCTGCTCAAGGCCAATATTCTCAGCGATAATGCCGAGCTTGTTACCGATATACCATTGACCTGCAAGTTTTCTCCATATCTCCGCCTTTTTATCAATAGGCAAAACGGCACTGTCCACGCCCAGCAGACTGATACCTCGAAGTATAAAAGGGAACACATTGGCATGAAATTGCGCGCCTGAGGCCATTCCACAAGCGGCAACCCCTCCACCATAGCGGAGCGACTTGATGACATTAAACAGCGTCTCCCCGCCAACCGTATCTATCGCCCAGGCCCATAGCGGTTTTGCCATTGCCTTACTGGCAAAAGGTGCCAAGGTATCCCGGTCCAACACCTTCCAGGCCCCCAAACTAGCCAAATAATCTGCAGACTCAAGCTTTCCCGTGACTGCAGCAACGCGAAAACCAAGCTTGGCCAGCAAAGCAACGGCTATTGACCCTACACCACCGGTAGATCCCGTCACCACAACCTCGCCGTCTTCCGGCAATGCGCCTGACTCCAGCAGTTTTTCAACACATAGCGCTGCGGTAAATCCCGCTGTACCGAGAGCCATAGATTCCCATGCAGTTAACCCCTCAGGCAGCGGTAGGGCCCACTCCGAGGGTACTGCAATGCGCTCGGCCAGGCCGCCGGCAGTATTCATCCCCAGATCGTAGCCATTGACTAACAATTCAGCGCCGGGAATGAAGGTTTTAGTTCGGTCAAAAACCACTCTGCCCACAGCATCGATCCCGGGTGTGTGAGGATAATCGCTAGTGATGCCACGGTTACCAAAGGCAGAAAGTGAATCCTTAAAGTTAAGGGATGAATAACTGACATCGAGTAACAACGGGTTATCAGGAAGCTCTGAGAGGTAACGCTCAACTATAGATTGGTCGAACTTTCCCGAAGCCACTTCCCTAACCTGAATTGCACGAAACAGCTCATCCTTAACAATTTCCATGATTCACTCCACGCAACACTGTCAATTTTTTACTTATTGAGCTTGGTGTCGAAGAGCGGCCAAGCGGGAAAAGAGACGAGTGATTGCCGATTCCACACTGGCCTCAGCTGCCAGCCCTATTTTCTTCGCGATATTTTTCCGCTCTTTATACTCCACTTGATAAAGATCCGAATCCTGAGCGCAGCTCGTCAGGTATTCATCTGAGGTCATAAGCTCGTCAACCAGCCCCATGGTCAGCGCTTTTTGTCCAAACCATACCTCACCGGTGGCCACTTTATCTGTATCTAGTCCCGGTCGATATTCACCAACAAAATGCTGAAATAAAACATGAATTTCATTCAGGTCGTCTTGAAACTTCTGCTTACCTTCCTCTGTATTCTCTCCGAACATAGTAACTGTGCGCTTGTATTGACCAGCGGTAAACAGTTCATAATCTATATCGTTGCGCTTGAGCAAACGATTAAAATTGGGTATCTGGGCTAGAACTCCTATCGAGCCCAACATGGCGAAAGGTGCCGCTAGAATACGATCGGCAACGCAAGCCATCATGTAGCCGCCGCTCGCTGCTACCTTGTCAACAGCGATAGTCAATTGGATACCAGCGCTGCGAATACGGGTTAATTGACTGGCGGCAAGACCATAGTTTGCAACCATGCCACCAGGGCTTTCGAGACAGAGCAAGACCTCATCATCGGCCTTGGCCACTTGAAGAATAGCGGTGACCTCCTCGCGCAGATGAGAGAGAGCACTGGCTTTAATATCCCCATTAAACTGCATCACAAATACACGCTTACGCTCGGAGCTTGTTGCTGCGACGGCACTTTTTCCTTTGGCCTGCTCATCAGCCTGAGAGGCATTTTCAGAATTGTCAGAATTTTTCTCAGGCTTCTTTTTGGCTTCGGCTTTGTATTTTTTGGCCAGGGCCTTTTCCTGGGATTTTTTCTCTTTAGCCTGCTGTTTTTTGCGTTTGGCAAATTCGTGTTTGTCCATCACCACTTCAAGTAATGTTTCCTTGAACAGCTCATAACGGTCGTTGAGATGAGTAACTGTGATATGCCCTTGAACCCGCTCTTTGAGCTGCTCTCTATTTGCAAAAATAAAACCAATCAGCACCATCAAGGCTACGACGACCGTAACAATCTTCGCTAGAAACAGGCCGTATTCAATTAGAAATTCCACTTAAACTCCAGTTTGCCGTCTTAATTGCTTTTGTTAGTTTGATTTCACACTATTGCCAACCATCAAGGGCCGTGGTGGCCTGCTGATTGAGAGGGCGCGCCAACAAGCCACTTTGACTCATACGTACATCATAAACAGCCCCATCTTCCATGGGTAGGAAAGTCGCACTTCCATAAACTGCGTCAACAAAGGGCAACCTCTGCTCTATATTGCGTACAAATCGCCACACATCCACACCGTAATTGGCTCCACTTATCTCATGCACGGAACGCTCGCGAGTTCTCTCATCCTGCAGCGTCAGGTAACGACCGCTCAGCCGATCCAAGCGGTACGCAGGTTGGATACCCCAACGGGCCAAGGGCCCTTGCCACTTCAACATACGTGCATCCAATTGCCATTGATCGCCGAGCAATTCGAATTTTTGCGCTATTCCATCTTCATCTGCAAACTTTACTTCAAACTGTTGTTCAGTAATTTTGCGGAAGGATACCACTCCCACGCTGTGTTCTACTGCCAGGTTTCTGTAGCTGTAAACATCCGCCGCCACCAAGACAACCCATAGGGCAGCAGCAAAAAGCAAAAGCCCCATAGAACCGCGGAGAAAACCCAGGAACCAACTTCCCCCCAGCAGTACACGCGCCCCCCAAAATACGAACAATAAGGCCAAAATTGCTATAAAAAAAGTAATAGCTATGTACATATTAATTTCAACTCCCTGATACTACCTGACCTCTATGAACTCAGCCGGCTAACGACGTTTCGCTGCCACCATCTCGGCAAAAGTATGAATCAAACGACCGGACAGGGTTTGCACCGGGGGTATGGCCGGCAGGGAGAGATAGTGAAACCACTCCGCCTCTTCAATTTCATTCGGATCGAGGCACAAGTCCCCGCCTTGCCACTCCGCCAAATACCCTATCATCAGTTGCCCGGGAAAAGGCCAGGACTGACTACCAACGTATTTAAGCTCCCCCACACTCAGGCCTACCTCCTCTTGTACCTCACGTGCCAGCGCCTGCTCCGCACTCTCACCAGGCTCAATAAACCCAGCCAAAGCGGTATACATTGCGTTACGGTGAGACGCATGACGAGCCAAAAGACATTCTTGCCCTCTGGTTACCAGCATGATTACACAGGGAGAGATTCGAGGGTAAACGGTGAGATCACAGGCGGAGCAAGTGCGAGCGCGATCACTGGGGTGATAAATTGTTGGTGTGCCACAGCGGCCACAAAACTGGTGCTGACCATCCCAGTGGGATATCTGCAGTGCGCGCCCCGCCAGTGCAAATAGAGACTCTTCAACCCGCGTGAGCAAACTGCGTAAGTTGCGCCACTCGTATCCGACAATTTCAATCTGTCGAGAAACAACATGCACGCCGCAGGCTTGACCACTCAACTCCCCCAAGTAATGGCTGGACCGAACGGCTTCAGAGGCCAAGACCTCGGTATTATGTAAAAAAAGATCGTCACGGCAGAGTATCAGCCCCTCAGCAATAATAATATGCTGCGCAAACTCTGGGACGGCCCAAACATTCCCTGCTGGGACAAATCTGTCGGCCAAGTGGCTCTCCTTAATTACGCTGCCTCTACCGGGTAGCCGAGAGCGGCCAAACTTTCTACTGCCAAACTCAGAGACTGAATATCTGTCTGCCGGTGCAATTTAACCTCTCCAAGATAGTACTCGAGGCTGATAATGGCATCGGCAAAAATATCCAGCGATTGCTCAACTTCGGGGCCGGCATCATGCCGCTCAATGACCCTCTCGACAAAACTCAACAGCCCCTCGACCACCGACGCCGCACGGCTGAGATTGAGAACAATCAAACCTCCGCGCACAGAGTTCAATGTGGTCGAAACATTACGAATATGACCATGATCAAAATCTGACTCAGCATAGGCCGCCAAAGCTCTCTTGATCAGAGCCAAGCCTGCCTCCGCCTCCTTGAGCACAGCGACTTCTGCTTCAGCCAACTGACTGTGCTCAAATGCGATGTCCGCATGACCATATTCGTCCAAGTCGATCGAGGTGCTCTGCTTGAGCGCCCGAATAGTGCTGTCCACCATGAGTACCTGGCCGGTCAATTTCTGTAGTGCATTATCAGCAATAGAGCCGCCGGCACCAGCGGCACTTTGGTATTCGGCCACTGCAGTTCGCAAACTTTCTCCTACCCGCTTGAAATTGAGCATTTGCAAAGTGCCGGCAACTTTTTGCAGAGATGACCCCAGGCCATCTTCATCCCCAAGACTGGAGACTCCGATCAACTCAACATCATCCAGCATCCGGCGCACCCCCGATAGCTCATCTTCAAGAGCATTAGCCACCGCAGTAATCGCCGTAGCTCCGGGACCACCAAGACTAGTACGCTCGCGCTCAAGCTCCTCCTCGCTGTAATCCAGAGGTTCAGCAGAGAAGGCCTCCAATAATTTTGCTCCAAAACCTTCCGGGCGTGAGAGGGCTAGCCAGTAAATACACTCCTTCAGCAAAATTGGCGGCGCGGGTTGATCCAATGCCGTATCACATTCTTTCTGCAAAGCCCGCAACCAGCGATCAAACATGCTAAAAACCATCACTCGCGAACGGCTGATGCGCATTTCCCGGGTCGCCATACCAGCAAGAGCAGCACCTGCTACCACCCATAAACGGCCATTTGGGCGGCCCATGGTGATGCTCGCGATTCGCTCAAGAGCCCGTGACATCATGGTGTAGGCGGGACTACGAGGTTTGCCGCGCAACAGAGCCAGTAAACCGACCTGGTACATATGACGAAAACGGCGCACAAAACTTTTCAAATCTTCGGACATTACTGCAGAGGCGCCAGTTCCTGGTACGCTGGCGTCTAAATTACAACGGAAAAAGTGGCTTTCAGGCACTGGAGGCTGCGAACGCGCGGCCCGCAAATTATTGATGTAGGGGATTAGCAATTCCGGGCGGGCAATCGCGCGGCTCTGTACAAAGTCCAGATAGCGCCCCATCACATAGAAGCCCATCCCTAACGCCTCCATCAACTCCTCGGAAGCCTGTTGACGCTCCTCTAAAACCTCAGTCAGTGCTTTAATTTTTTCTTGGGCGAGGAGTTCGGCAGCGTGTAATTGAACCATCTGTAACACCCCGCTCACCTGCCTAAGTGCCATTAAGCATTGTTCAAGAGGCTGCTTTTGAGCGATATCCGCAGCAAATTTATCCAAATGCGATGCGGCATTATCTATGGTAGCTACCAACTCATCCTTCACTACATTGACAGAAGTGATATTGATCTTGCGCAATTCAGTCTTTGCCTGCACCGCTGCACTCTTCCTATATTCGAACAAAAAACAACCAGATCGGGATGATACTGGCCTTATAAAGGGCAATTTACCCCAATATCTAAAAGAGTCCACCTTTCGGCAAACAATTTCCACCGAATAATCGACAAATCAACTGCCCACAACCCGGAACCCCCTAAATTACTTGAATTTTCCGGAAAACCCAGTAGCGTTTGCTACTTTCAAGTTTAAAGCTGTACTTTTTTTGTGTTATCGAACAAAAACCAATCGATCAGTACACAATAAACCCGGGGAAGCACCGCTGCGATATTGCATTCAAGTAGCCATTTCGCACATACCGCTTGATTCCCAAGATTCCATTTTGACCCACCTTGATGGGTTAACCAGGGAAGTAAATGATGAACACCTACAACAATACAATGGCCACTTCCGGCAATGGCTTTGGTCGGGCCTTTGCCGAGAATTTTTTAGGCGAAGCGCCAGATTGGTACAAATTAACCATTGCCGCCTTTCTACTCCTCAACCCACTGGTACTCTATGTCAGTGGACCTTTCGTAACAGGCTGGGTACTTATTGGGGAGTTTATTTTTACACTGGCCATGGCTCTTAAGTGCTACCCACTGCAACCTGGCGGACTGCTCGCAATCGAAGCCGTCCTGATGGGAATGACAAGCACTGATGCGGTGTATCACGAAGTCGTAGAGAACATTGAAGTTATCCTGCTTCTTATGTTTATGGTGGCAGGCATTTACTTTATGAAGAGCCTGCTACTGTTTGTGTTCACTAAAATTCTGCTCAATGTGAACTCTAAAATACTGCTATCAATGTTATTTTGTGCAGTGGCTGCAGTTCTCTCCGCCTTTTTGGATGCCTTGACTGTTACTGCCGTACTTATCGCTGTGGCGGTTGGATTTTACTCTGTTTATCATCGGGTCGCCTCTCAGCAATCCCACCATCACCACGACCATGACCACTCCAACGATGAGCAGGTTGTAGAGTATCATCGGGAGGATCTGGATCAGTTCAGGGCCTACCTGCGCAGCCTGATAATGCACGGTGCCATTGGCACCGCTCTCGGTGGCGTCTGTACCCTGGTTGGCGAACCTCAAAACCTTCTGATTGCAGAGAAGGCTGGATGGGAGTTTGTCCAATTCTTTCTACAGATGGCCCCAGTCACTATCCCAACTCTTTTTGCTGGACTAGCTACCTGCGCCCTTCTGGAAAAAATAAAACTGTTTGGCTACGGTGCTCAATTGCCCGTCGCGGTTCGCGAAGTGCTGGTCAAATTCTCAAAGGAAGAAGAAAAAAAGCGCACTTCCGCACAAATTGCCGAACTTTGGGTTCAGGGTATCGTGGCCTTGCTCCTGGTGCTGGCGCTGGCATTTCACGTTGCCGAAGTAGGCATTATTGGCCTAATGATTATTGTACTGCTGACTTCTTTTAACGGCATCGTCCAAGAAGCGCGCATCGGCCACGCATTTGAGGAAGCTCTCCCCTTTACGGCATTGCTGGTGGTTTTCTTCGCGATTGTTGCGGTTATTCATCAGCAACATCTTTTTGAGCCAGTAACCAATTTCGTACTCTCACAAAAACCAGAGCAGCAACCCGGATTACTTTTCCTGGCTAACGGTATTTTGTCGATGATCAGCGATAACGTATTTGTGGCGACTGTTTATATCAATGAAATCAAAGCAGCCCTCACCGCCGGTGACATCACCAGAGAGCATTTCGACAAGTTGGCCATCGCCATTAACACCGGGACAAACCTGCCCAGCGTTGCTACCCCCAATGGCCAGGCTGCGTTTCTATTCCTGCTGACATCGGCCCTTGCCCCCTTGATACGCTTGTCTTACGGCCGCATGGTTATTATGGCTCTGCCTTACACCATAGTCCTGAGTATTGTGGCTCTGATTTGCGTGGTGTATGCGATCTAGAGAAAGGTAAGCAAAAGAAAGTCCTGGGTGGGGGGGAGGCAACCCCAGTCGCACCCAGGGCGTGGTTTGGCAGGCAGCTGAATCAATGTTTTTCGAGGGCCTGATAACATAGGCAAAGATATTCAGGCCGTAGATCAAGCCTTTGGGCGCTCGATCTGTATTGAAGGGTTTGTGGGCATGGACAGTAAAACAGGCTGATAAAGACCCGACAAGGCCATTGCCAGCAACCTGTTAGCGCAGCCACTACCAGAAGTGCTTACCCGCAGACTTTTCCAGCAGTTCCAGCATAGATTGGTGAGCCTCCCTCTCCAGTGGAGTAGCCCGGGGCACAACAAGGGGTTTTCTGCTAGCAGCCAACCGGCGAATAGCCGTAGTAGCCACCTCGCTCTGTGCCTTCTCACCGTCTTCACCGCCCTGCCCGTCGCTACCTTGAGCCAGAACCAAATCGGTCTGACCACCGGTCATCATCAAGTAGACGTCGGAGAGAATCTCCGCATCCAACAAGGCCCCGTGCAAATCCCGCTGTGAGTTATCTACGAAATAACGCTTACACAACGCATCGAGGTTATTCTTCTGTCCCGGGTGCTTCCCCCGTGCAAGTGCCAGGGTATCAAGCACGCTGCAGTGAGCGCTCACACTGCGCCAACGCGGACTACCCAATAACCTTAATTCGGCATTAATAAACCCAACATCAAAAGGCGCATTATGAATAACAAGCTCAGCCCCTTCACAAAAGCTCATAAAGTCATCGGCGATTTGAGCAAATACCGGCTTGTCAACGAGAAATTCATTGGTAATCCCATGAACTTCCATTGCACCATCTTCAACCTGTCGTTGCGGGTTGATGTACTGGTGGTAATGTCTTCCGGTCAGCTTGCGGTTAACCAGCTCTACGCATCCGATTTCAATAATTCTATGGCCGCTTTTCGGGTCGAGACCTGTGGTCTCAGTATCGAGAACTACCTGTCGCACTATGTATTTCCCCTTCAGGATTCCAGTTCATCAACACCGCGGTTTGCCAGCTGATCGGCCCTCTCATTGCCCGGGTGGCCCGCATGCCCTTTCACCCAGTGCCATTGCACTTCATGAGAGCCAATACTCTCATCCAGCTGCCGCCATAGATCCGCATTCTTGACGGGTTTCTTACTGGCTGTCTTCCAGCCATTCTTCTTCCAATTATTAATCCAGCCGGTGATACCCTGCCGCAAGTATTGTGAGTCGGTATGGAGGTCAATGTTACAGGGCTGCTTCAATGCCTCTAGTGCCTTTATCGCAGCGAGTAATTCCATACGGTTATTGGTGGTATGAGACTCTCCACCAAATAGTTCTTTCTCCGTATCACCATAAACCAAAAGAGCACCCCAGCCCCCCGGGCCTGGGTTTCCGCGACAAGCGCCATCTGTGTAGATAGTAATTTGTTTCAAAACTAACGCCAAAAATAGAAATTGGACCGACCCCCGGGGCTCCCGGTGAAATCAGCGTTTTTGATGTCTCCCGCGCGCAGCAACGCGGGGACTCGAAGGGGTGGCGATCAGAGAGGGCTTTCTCTCAGTACGCCAGTTAATTTTAATAGTGCGAACACGCGCCACTTCTTTGCGCGCGACTATGATGTAAAAGCCCCCCCAAGGCAAGTGCAAGCGGGAGCCCAGACGTTCCATCCAGGCGGTCTTGGAGAGAAGGTCCTGCTGCTGTAAAGGCAGGCGGAAGAACCCCCTATCAACCCTGCCTGCCTGCAAATCGAGCAAATTCATCCAGTCAGCGACACGCGCTGCGCGCAGCTGATTACCACGTTGATAAACCCCCCTGGAAAATAAAAACCGGGACAGACCGAGCATGGAAAACGGATTGAAACCGATCAACAACATATGACCCCCAGGTATTAATACCCTTGCCGCTTCTCGCAACACCTGATGAGGGTGGCTGGCGAAATCCAGGAGATGATGTAGCAGCACCACATCGATTGACTCTGATGGTAGAGGCAACTGTTCGAATTCTACGATCGCAGCTCCACCCTGCTCTTGACTGGCCCCCAGACGGAAACGGTGATTGATCCTACTGGAAGCAGCAAAGTCCACTTTTTGGGTGACACTGGCCTGAAGCAGGTGATAGCCGAAAAAGCCTTCGATCATTGGTTGAGCGAGTGCCAATTGCTGAGAGAGTATTTCTTCTCCCAAAGCACTCGAGAACCAGTGGGACAGCGCTGGACAGGCCTTCCCCAGAGGAGATAACTCTTCTTCACTCGCGGACCTGAACTTACCGGTCATCGTATCTCCTAAGTCAATTTGACTGAGCCGCTCCAATTCTACACTCAGGCAAGCGCGCTTTCTTAACCCCAACCCATACCACGCCATACCTTACATGATATTGTTCTCCCAACCAGCAAGAAGACACGTCGATTATGCTTTCCATTACGCCAATACCAGCCTTCAATGACAACTACATTTGGCACCTGCAGGAAGGCGGGCAACATTGGGTCGTCGACCCGGGTGATTTCACTCCCGTGGAGCGAGCCCTGAAGGGAAAAAAGTTGTCGGGCATCCTCATCACCCATCACCATCTCGATCATACCGGCGGTATCGATGCCCTCTATCAGCGATATCAATGCCCGGTCTACGGCCCGCGAGGCATTGCTGGAATCACACATCCACTTGCCGATGGAGACTCCGTGAAAGTCCTCGGCATGTCCCTCACCGTGCAGGCTGTTCCAGGCCACACTCTAGACCACCTAGCTTTTGTTTTGAATGAAACCACAGCCAGCACCGAGGAACAATTACACCTATTTTGTGGTGACACCCTTTTTGCGGCTGGTTGTGGGCGACTATTCGAAGGTACACCTGAACAGATGTACCTCTCGCTGTTAAAACTCAGTAAACTGCCACCTTCAACCCACGTTTACTGCACCCATGAATATACCCTTGCCAATCTGAGGTTTGCGCAAACTGTGGAAGCAACAAATCCTATAATTGCTGAAAGAATCGCTCACTGTGAAAAATTAAGAGCTGACAACAAGGCGACTCTGCCATCTACGATTGGACTGGAGCTCGATAGCAACCCCTTCTTGCGCTGTCACCTTCCACAAATCGCAAAAAGCGTTGCTGCCCATGGCGCGCACAGCAAGCAGCAGAGAGACAGTGCTGTGAATGTTTTTGCCGGCCTGCGCGGCTGGAAAGATCAGTGCTGAACAACGAACTTCACCAGCGCCGTTAAGTTAGCAGGTGACAAATTGTCTGTTTTTCACCCAGCCACATTGACCGAAACTAATTAGCTTAATTAGAATCAAAGACTATCTATCAAATGCTTGGCGCGTTCATTAATAATAGTTCTGGTATGCGCCAGGGACAGGAATTACAAAAAAGACTCGCGGATATCTAACATGGTTCACAAGAATTTTGCCGTAGCGTTGTTAGCGGCTACGGTTGGAGCCTGCTCACAACTCCCAGAACAAGGTTCAGCGCCGGAAAGTGAAAACATCCAAGCGGAGGAAATTTCTCCCGCGAGCGATCCTGCTGCCAAAAGCCACGAACCTGCTGAAGCGCCCCCCACACCCGTTGATATTTGGGGTCGCCTGCACCAAGGATTCGCACTTGACCACCGTACTAGCGACCCCAAGGTAAAGGAATATATTGCCTACTTTGCCCGAAATGAAGGCTATATGGCGCGAGTAACTGAGCGCTCACGCCGCTATATTTTTCATGTGACCGAGCAGCTGGAGCAAGCAAACCTGCCCCTCGAGTTGGCCCTACTGCCGATAGTGGAAAGTGCCTACGATCCGTTCGCCTACTCTCATGCACGTGCATCCGGTATGTGGCAATTTATACCCGCCACTGGCCGCTCATTCGGTCTTCAGCAAAACTGGTGGTATGACGGCCGACGGGATGTCCATGAATCCACCCAAGCTGCGGTGAAATATTTCAACTATCTCCACGATCGCTTTGACGGGGACTGGGAGCTGGCGCTAGCGGCATATAATGCCGGGGAAGGCACAGTGCGCAGGGCCGTGGAACGAAACCGTCGCAAAGGTCTTGGCACCAGTTACTGGGACCTCAAGCTTCCCAGGGAAACTAAAAGCTACATTCCCCAATTGCTGGCTCTGGCTGAAGTTGTCTCACGTCCCGACCACTACAAGATCCCTCTGCACGATGTCGCCAATGAGCCCTATTACGCTCGCGTTGATGTCGGTAGCCAAATAGACCTGGCTCAAGCAGCAGATCTCGCCGAAATCGAAATCGAAGAGCTTTACCTGCTCAATCCGGGCTACAACCGCTGGGCAACAGACCCGAACGGCAACCATAAGCTGCTCATACCAGTGGGGACCCAGGAAAAATTCGAGAGTGCTTTAGAGCAACTACCCAAAGAGCAGAGAGTTAGCTGGCAGCGCTATAAAATCGCACGGGGAGATACCCTGTCTACGATTGCGCGCCGCTATCAGACAACCGTGGATGCGATACGCGAGACCAATAAACTCCGCAACAATAGTATCCGCGCTGGTAGCACCCTGCTAATCCCCAGCGCATCGGGACCTGCGGGCCAATATGCCTACGCTCTCGACCAACGTGTTAAGAAGCGCCAATCCTCTGGGCGCGGCGAAAAAGTCAATTATACGGTTCGCCCTGGAGACAGCCTTTGGGTTATCTCCCGCAAGCTCAATGTGAGTGTGCGGCAATTGGCCAGCTGGAACAGTATGGCACCGGCGGACACCCTACGTCCTGGGCGAACCCTCGTTGCCTACAGCGGCTCTCCAGCAACAGAGAACAGCCGCACCAGGCGCAAAGTGTCTTACCGGGTTCGCAGCGGCGATTCACTTTATCGAATCGCCAATAAATTCAGTATCGAAATTAGTGACATTTTGCGCTGGAACAAAATCAGCAAGTCAAAGTACTTGCAACCCGGCCAACATCTCACGCTTTTTGTAGACAGTGCCAATAGGAGCTAGCAGCTTTTCTCTCAGCACCAATAAAAAAACCCGGCTGCTGCCGGGTTTTTTTATTTCCTAAAGAGTGGAAATTATTTATTCAGCTGAGGACTCCAGGTCAACTTTGGCCTGATCAGACAAGAAGCGCTGAATCGCAGCCAACTCAGCACCACCATTGACAGAAGCCAGCTGTTGCATCAGCGCCTGGCGCTGCTCTTTGCTCTGCTGGGACAACTGTCCGGGGCGCACCCCACGTAAGTCGAGTACAACCAAGTCGCCATTAGTCGTGGCAAAAGTTGTCAGTTCCTCGGAGCCTGTAGCCGGAGCAGGCAGTGAAAACGCCTTTGCGTTGATCTCTCCACGCTGTGCGAATCCACCGCGACGGGTCTTCTCGCTGGTCTCAAGAGTCAGCCCCTCTTGCCCGGCAAGTTCTGCAAAGCTACCACCAGCAGAAAACTTCTCTTTAAATGCTTCCGCTTGCTTGGCCAACTGTTCACTTGCTTTATCGCGCTTCAGTCGCGCTACGATTTGCTGGCGAACCTCTTCCAGCGGATAGGTACCTGCCGGCTTGGAATCAGTAACTCGCAATACCACTGAATGCTCATTATTCAGGTTGATCACATCAGAGGTATTTCCATCTTCCTTTACTTCCGCAGAGAAAGCAGCTTCTACCACCTGGCCATTGGACAACACCCCTGAGCCACTCTGACGCGAGAAAAGGCCTTCGACCTTTAGGGGAACGCCCAAGGCTTCTGCTGGCTCTGCCAGGCTGTCCGCGTTATAGGCCAAGTCTGCCAAGCGAGTCAGGGCATCCACAAATTCACGTTCAGCTACCGCCGCACGCAATTGATCCTCAATGGCCGCTTGTCGCTCCTCAAAGCTCGGGGCCTTACTCTCTTCGACTTCGAGCAACTTGATAAAATGTGTACCACTGTCGGTAGTAACAGGCACAGACACTTGCCCTACCTCAAGGGATGCCAGAGCCCTCTCAAAGGCTTCAGGGAATACATCGCCCTCGGTATAGCCCAGATCACCGCCCTCATCCGAGGAGCCGACATCTTGTGAGTAAGTCTTGGCCAGCTCAGCAAAATCCTCACCCGCATCTATTTTACTTTGAACTTCAGTAACTTTATCTGCATCCTCAAGCAGGATATGCGCGGCTCGACGACGAAGCTCTGAAGAAAACCCCTTTAACTCCTGCGCGTATTGAGCACGCACGTCGCCTTCAGAGATATCAACGTTGTTCGCAAAAACTTGCGGTGTAAGCTCAATATACTCAACAGCTACCTGCTCCGGTCGCTGGTACTGCCCTTGGTTTTCTTGGTAGTACTGCTCAACTTCCGTATCACTGACTTCTACTTCAGCCAGCATGCCTTCAACGGGCATCACCACATAATCAAAGTCACGCTCCTCCATAGAGGCTGCAACGATTTGCTCTGCATCAGCCTGAGTTGTAAAAGCGCTTTCAACAACACTATTAGCGTATTGCTGCAAGGCCAAATCATTTTCCATAATCTGGCGGAAACCTGTAGCGCTATAACCCATACGACGCAAGGCATCACGGTACATTTGCGGATCAAAACTTCCGTTTACCTGGAAGGCAGGAATTTCCACAATGGCTTTATCGACGGCTACTGAACTCATCACCATTCCACTCTCTTGTGCCGCCTGGCGCATCACTGAGCTGGAGATAAGTTGACGTAGCACCGGCTCACGCAATTGCTCGTCGCTAATTAAATCAACCGGGACATCTTCACCGTACTGACTAATGATCATATTCCGGCGATTTTGAATTGCGCGCTGCAAATCCAGATTTGTTATTTTCTCGCCATTAACCTCGGCCACCGCATCGGTAGCACCTCCACTGGCACCGGTAAAGAAATCAACTCCCCCGATGACCATAATAAAACCAAAAAAGGCTGCGACAATGATCGCAGCTGTCCCTTTCAGGTTGTCACGCATGGACTGAAGCATGCTCAGCTCCGAAATTTAGTTTTAATTAATTGCTACCAGATACAAAAAAGGCGTATCCCAACTGACACGCCTCCTTGACACTCGGACTCTTTTTACAAAGTCTCAAAGCCCACTGAAATTTTAGTTGACCGCGTCTTTCAGGGCTTTACCAGCCTTGAAGTTAGGAATCTTCGCTGCTGCGATTTCAATTGGATCGCCCGTGCGGGGGTTGCGGCCTGTCCGAGCGGCACGCTCTTTTACTGCAAAAGTGCCGAATCCTACGAGGGCAACCTGATCACCTTTCTTAAGAGCATCAGTGATGCTATCAACCATTGCGTCCAAAGCACGGCCAGCAGCTGCTTTCGGAATATCTGCAGATGCGGCAATCGCTTCAATCAGTTCGGACTTATTCACGCTTAATCCCTCTGTTCTTTTTAAATATGCTTCGGGCGCCTCATGGAAGACACCCATACTTTTAAATTTTTTAGCCGTCGGCAATTTACGCGCCGGGCAATAAGCCCCGTTTTATACCAACTGCCCAGTAGCGGGTCAAGGAACCATGCGGGTTTCCAAGCAGTTGCATACTTTTTAGGCAGCGCAGATTAAATTAACGGCGAAGTTTTGGCCTTGCAACTTGTTACGGGACGACAAAAGCCGCCCCGCACAAGAATCAGTGAGTCTGGATTGAGCGCTGAGAACGTTCCTCTGCCTGCTTCTGCAGGGCAGAATACTCTTCGTCAGACAGGGATTCGGGCTTATGCTCAAGCGCCAGCTCAAGCACCTGATCAATCCATTTTACCGGCTTAACCACTAAGTCCTGGAGGATGTTTTCAGGGATATCCTTCAAGTCTCGCTCGTTATCAGCAGGTATCAGTACGGTTTTTATACCGCCCCGATGCGCCGCCAACAACTTCTCCTTGAGACCACCAATTCGCAGAACTTCTCCCCGAAGAGTGATTTCTCCGGTCATCGCTACATCTGAGCGAACAGGAATATCTGTCAGAACCGACACCAAGGCCGTACACATGGCAATACCCGCCGATGGGCCATCCTTAGGTGTGGCGCCCTCTGGTACGTGGATATGTATATCACGGGTTTCATGGAAGTCTGGACCTATTCCAAGCGCCTGAGAGCGTGAGCGGACCACGGTTAGCGCAGCCTGGATGGACTCTTGCATCACATCGCCGAGAGACCCAGTTTTGATCATGCGTCCTTTACCTGGTACAGCAGAAGCTTCGATATTAAGAAGCTCACCACCTACTTCAGTCCAGGCAAGACCAGTAACAATGCCGATTTTATCCTCATCTTCGGCGCGGCCGAAGTCAAACTTGCGCACACCCAAAAGCTCTTCCAGCTGTTCCGGCTGGATTACGGCTTTTTGTTCCGAAGGATTACGAACATGCTCTGTAACAACTTTACGACAGATTTTTGCAATTTCCCGATCAACCCCACGCACCCCGGCTTCACGAGTGTAGTAACGCACGATGTCGCGGATACTATCATCGGAAAGCTCCAGCTCATTTTCCTTGAGACCGTTGGCCTTGCGCTGTTTGGGTACCAGATAGCGCTGGGCAATATTCAGTTTCTCGTCCTCGGTATAACCAGGGATTCGAATGACTTCCATGCGGTCGAGCAGCGGGCCGGGAATATTCATTGAGTTGGAGGTGCAAACAAACATTACATCGGACAGATCGTAATCCACTTCCAGGTAATGATCGTTGAAGGTTTTGTTTTGCTCCGGATCCAAAACCTCCAGTAACGCTGATGCCGGATCCCCACGCTGATCCATACCCATCTTATCCACTTCATCAAGCAGGAACAGCGGGTTTTTAACTCCAACTTTGGAGATCTTCTGAACCAACTTACCGGGTAGAGAACCGATATAGGTACGTCGGTGCCCACGAATTTCAGCCTCGTCGCGCACGCCACCCAGAGCCATACGAACATACTGTCGATTGGTAGCTCGGGCAATGGATTGACCGAGTGATGTCTTACCAACCCCAGGGGGGCCGACAAGACATAGAATCGGACCTTTTACCTTTTTTACCCGCTTCTGAACAGCGAGGTACTCAAGAATGCGCTCTTTAACTTCCTCCAGACCGTAATGCTCTTTTTCAAGAATTTCTTCGGCCTTCTGCAGGTCATGCCTTACTCTGCTGGCTTTTTTCCAGGGCAAACTCAACATCCAATCAATGTAGCTGCGTAAAACCGAGGCTTCTGCAGACATTGGAGACATCATTTTCAATTTGCCAAGTTCGGCGCGGGTTTTCTTTTCCGCTTCCGCACTCATACCAGAATCGGCGATCTTGTTTTCTAGCTCTTCTATTTCGTTGGGCTCTTCAGTGATTTCACCCAGCTCCTTCTGAATCGCCTTCATCTGCTCATTCAAATAGTATTCGCGCTGACTCTTTTCCATCTGCTTCTTCACGCGGCCACGAATCCGTTTCTCAACCTGAATCAGGTCGATCTCAGCATCCATCAGACCCAGCAAATGTTCGAGACGCTCCTTGACGCTAGTCGTCTCAAGAAGCTCCTGCTTCTGTGCCAACTCCAGGGACATGTGAGCAGAAATCGTATCCGCCAAACGCCCCGGTTCATCAATGCCCGATAGGGAGGTAATCACCTCGTTGGGCACCTTCTTACTCACAGACACGTATTGCTCGAACTGGGACATTACGGAACGCACCAAAGCGTCCGCCTCTCCTTCGGGCAGTTCTACGGTTTGCAATGATTCTACCGTAGCCTCAAAGTGATTTTCTCTCTCCATCACTTCGAGAATGTTCACGCGCTCCCCCCCCTCAACGAGTACTTTGACCGTACCATCGGGAAGTTTGAGCAGCTGCAAAACACTGGCAATAGTGCCAATCCGATAAATATCATCAGCACCCGGATCATCCTCAGATGCCTTTCTCTGCGCCACAAGCAGTACTTGCTTATCACGGCGCATGGCTTCTTCCAGTGCCTCAATGGACTTTTCCCTACCAACGAACAGCGGGATCACCATATGGGGGTAAACAACAACATCGCGCAATGGCAACAACGGATATTCAAGTGTGGTGTCGGATGACTGATCCATAGAACTCCTCTCGGCCCTATCACTGGGTATTTGGCGCGGCATCATGCTGCTGTTGGAATTGACAGCTTAATCTGGGCCACCGCCCTTCAGATGCTAGTAATGGGGGGGAAGGGCCCGAAATACAAGTCTAATCTCACGACCAATTTGTGCCGAGTTCGCAGCGCTAATCAGGCCAGAAATGCCCAGACAGGCAGTTGCACGCCAAAGTAATCAGGAAATGCTATAAAAAAAGCCCCAATAATGGGGCCTTTCAGGAGGGGCTATAGGCTATTCTTCCGGCGCAGCCTTCTGTGGTTGAGACTCACTCTCATACACCAGAAGCGGAGCTGATTCACCCTTGATGACCGCGTCGTCAATGACCACCTTCACCACGTTATCGCTAGAAGGGATGTCGTACATGGTTTCCAGCAATACGGACTCCATGATTGAACGCAGACCTCGGGCTCCGGTTTTTCGCTCCATTGCCCTGATAGCAACTGCATCAAGTGCATCCGGGCGGAAATCCAGCTCGACATCCTCCATCTCAAAAAGCTTCGCATACTGCTTAGTCAAAGCATTTCGCGGTTCGGTAAGAATCTGTACCAGGGCCTCACGGTCAAGCTCTTCCAGGGTCGCAGTAACCGGCAAGCGGCCTACGAATTCCGGAATCAAACCGTAACGGACCAAATCTTCAGGCTCCAGATCGCGGAGGATCTCGCCAAAATTACTGGCACCGTCTTTTGATTTAACCTCGGCATTAAAGCCAATTCCACCCTTCTCTGAGCGATCGCGGATCACCTTGTCGAGACCGGCGAAAGCGCCGCCGCAGATAAACAGGATGTTAGAGGTATCGACCTGCAGGAATTCCTGCTGAGGATGCTTGCGCCCCCCTTGAGGAGGCACAGAAGCAACGGTACCCTCAATCAGCTTCAGGAGGGCCTGCTGCACACCTTCGCCAGATACATCCCGAGTGATTGACGGATTATCGGACTTGCGTGAAATCTTATCGATCTCATCGATATAAACGATGCCCTGCTGGGCTTTTTCTACATCGTAATCACACTTCTGCAGAAGCTTCTGGATGATATTCTCAACATCTTCGCCCACATAACCCGCTTCGGTGAGCGTGGTCGCATCGGCAATGGTGAAGGGCACATTCAGCAGGCGCGCCAAAGTTTCAGCCAGGAGCGTTTTACCGCTACCGGTAGGGCCAACTAGCAAAATATTAGACTTGCTAAGCTCTACTTCGTCCTTACTTTTTACTCCGGCCTTAGTACGTAACCGCTTGTAATGATTGTAAACAGCAACAGCCAGCACACGCTTGGCCCTTTCCTGCCCAATTACATATTGATCGAGGATCTCAGTAATCTCTCGGGGTGTTGGCAGACGCCCTTCAGGCCCCTCCGCAGTCTCCTGCACCTCTTCACGAATAATGTCAGTGCAAAGCTCGACACACTCATCGCAGATAAAGACTGACGGCCCAGCGATTAACTTCCGCACTTCCTGCTGGCTTTTACCACAGAAAGAGCAGTACAGCAGTTTTCCGCTGTCTTCTCCGCTGCTTTTGTCGGTCATCAAAATACTCCGTCGTCACTGGCCGGCCAGGGCCTAAAAATTCAGCTTATCCAGCAAGATGCTGCCTTTTGGCATGATTTTCAAGCCCCTACGAAAGCCAGCACCAAAAAAACTAACTTTCGAAAAAACCGCCTTTAGCAATTTTTTTTGTCGCAGAATCTACTTATCGAGCGCCTGTCGACGCGACAGTACATCGTCGACCAAGCCGTACTCTTTGGCCTCATCTGCGTTCATAAAGTTATCGCGTTCAGTGTCTCTCTCAATATCACTGACTGGACGTCCAGAATGATGCGCCATCAATTCATTTAAACGATGGCGGATTTTGAGAATTTCCTGCGCGTGAATATGAATATCACTCGCCTGTCCCTGAGCTCCACCACTTGGCTGGTGAATCATTACACGGGAATTGGGCGTCACAAAGCGCTTACCCTCCGCCCCGGCAGTCAAAAGAAACGCCCCCATACTACAAGCCTGCCCAATACACATAGTGCTGACATCCGGCTTGATAAATTGCATGGTGTCATAAATTGACATACCCGCCGTGACAGACCCCCCAGGGGAGTTGATATACAGGTGGATATCCTTATCGGGGTTCTCAGCTTCAAGAAACAGCAGCTGAGCAACCACCAGGTTAGCCATATGATCTTCTACCGGCCCAACCAGGAAAATCACACGCTCTTTCAGGAGGCGGGAGTAAATATCAAAGGAACGCTCACCTCGAGCGGTTTGCTCCACCACCATGGGAACTAAACCGGATGCTGAGGGCTCCATCGAAGCTTTTGGAAAATCGATTCGTGCCATAGGTACCATTGCTTCCTTTTGTGGCGTATTCGGCAGGCCAGCGAACAGACATCAAATGCCTATGCTGAAATTTGGTTTTCAGAGCTTAACCGGTCAGACAGGAGAAAGCCAGCCGGTAAAAAGGAAGGAGATGTAGAGGTGCCCAACTGAGCGAGCACGCCTCTACACCTGATAGAAGCGAGGAAATCAGCTTTGTTTTTGCGGCTTAATCACTTCATCGTAGCTGCTTTCAACTTCTGAAAGCTTGGCAGCACTGAGAACGTGATCCACAACCTGATCTTCAAGCACAACAGACTCAACACCAGACAGTAATTCGCGATTGCTGTAGTAATAATCAACAACTTCCTGCGGCTGCTGGTAAGTTGAAGCCAGCTCTTCAACTTTTACTTTGACCCGGTCGGCATCGACAGAAATTTCATTCTGCTTGACGATTTCACCCACGACCAGCCCAAGAACAACACGGCGCTTAGCCTGCTCTTCAAACATGGTATCAGGGAGCATACGCTCTGCGTCTTCGGCCTTAATTTGTCCACCGAACTGCTGAACCATTTGGCCGCGCAGGGTGGTCACTTCACTGGCAACCAGCGCTGAAGGCAACTCTACCGGGTGCTTTTCGAACAACTGGTCCATGATCTGAGTCTTGACCTTGTTCAGGGCAGCATTTTTCAGTTCGCGCTGCATGTTGTTACGAACTTCTTCGTGGAACGTCTCTTCACCACCTTCCTGAACACCGTAAGCCTTAAAGAACTCTTCGTTCAGCTCGGGCAGTTCAGGCTTCTCTGAAGAGATCACCTTAATATTAAAAGTAACCGCAGCGCCGCGAAGCTCCTCAGCCTGATAATCTTCAGGGAAGGTCAGGTCCAAATCTTTTTCTTCGCCGGGCTTCATGCCCAGGATGCCATCTTCAAAACCGGGGATCATCTGGCCGGAATCGAGTACCAACTGGTGCCCTTCAGCTTTGCCGCCCTCAAACTCCTCGCCATCTTTACGGCCCAAGAAGTCGATAACAACACGGTCACCCTTTTGCGCTTTGCGCTTGGTCTCTTTCCAGGATGACTGCTGCTTACGCAGAACGTCGATCATGTTTTTGACGTCAGCATCAGTAACTTCTGCAACCGGGCGCTCTACCGCAACTTCGGCTAGATCGGCGAGCTCAACTTCAGGATAAACTTCGAAGGTAGCGATATACTCGAGGTTCTCACCAGCTCCAGCTTGCTTGGCCTCAATGCTCGGCTGGCCAGCAGGTTTTACTTGTTCTTTCTGAACCGCCTCATAGAAAGATCGGCTCATAACCTCACCCAACACTTCCTGACGAACACCGGCACCAAAGCGCTGGCGAACAACTTTCATGGGCACCTTACCTTTACGGAAGCCGTTGACGCGGACAGTCTTAGCAGCCTGCTGAAGGCGCTTATCCACTTCTTTATCGACGATTTCCGCCGGTAAATTAACTGTTAAACGACGCTCCAGACCGGAAGTAGTTTCGATGGAAACCTGCATGTTTATCCTCGTGAGACTATCTCTTTTTATCGCGCCGCAGCGCCAACGAATACCGGGCGCCGGGACTCGGCCGGCAGCCTCGTTTGGCAGCGCCGCATCAGCTCTAAGTGACTGCGGGCTCATGCCAAATACAAGAAGCCCGCACTTACCCCTTCAGGGCAAGCCATGCGGACTCCTGAGTTTTTTGATTTGGTGGGGACGGGGAGACTCGAACTCCCACACCTTTCGGCACCAGAACCTAAATCTGGCGTGTCTACCAATTTCACCACGTCCCCAAACCGGCCCTATCGCTAACTCTTTGATATTTAAGCGCTTTCGCACCCTTTAAAGAGTCCATCGCGACAAGGGGTGCAGATTGTGCCACAGCATTTTGAGGGCTTCAATACTTTACTGGGCACATTCCTCACAAAATAAAAAAAGGCGCCGCGAAGGCGCCCTTTTCGGGGGGCAAAAATAAAAAATCTAGACCCGCTCTACAACAGTAGTAATGCCCTGCCCCAAGCCAATACACATTGTGGACACACCCAGGTTGCCGCCTTCATTTTGCATAACGCTCAGAAGGGTACCCGTGATACGTACACCGGAACAACCAAAGGGGTGACCCAAGGCGATGGCGCCACCGTACAGGTTGACCTTCTCATCCATCTTGTCCAGCAGATCGAGGTCTTTAAGCACTGGCAACGCCTGCGCCGCAAAAGCCTCATTCAGCTCAACCTTATCGATATCTCCAGTAGTCAGACCCGCCCTCTTAAGCGCCTTCTTGGTAGAGGGCACAGGACCATAGCCCATGATAGACGGATCAACACCTGCCAACGCCATTTCCTTCACGCGGGCAATTGGGGTCATACCCAGTGCCTGAGCCCGCTCAGCAGACATCACCAACATGACAGAAGCCCCGTCGGTAATCTGGGAGGAGGTGCCTGCAGTTACCTGGCCATGCTTTGGATCAAATGCCGGTCTCAGCTGAGCTAAGCCTTCGACAGTAGTATCCGGTCGAATAGTTTGATCAGTCTCGACCAGTAAGGGGACGCCGTCATCGTCGTGACCTTCAATGGCGATTATTTCGCGATTGAATTTACCCGCTTTGGTAGCCTCGGCCGCACACTGGTGAGAGCGTGCCCCAAATTCATCCATCTGTTGGCGCTGGATGCCGTGCATCATTGCCAAGTATTCAGCCGTCATGCCCATGGAGCCAGCGGCCTTGGCCATGTAACGACCCAGCATCGGATTGGGGCTAACGTGTTCCATCATATTCAAGTGACCCATATGCTCGACGCCACCCACAACATACACGTCGCCTACGCCAGCCTGAATGTTGGCCGCAGCGGTATGCAGGGAAGACATGGAGGAACCACACAGACGGTTCACGGTTTGCGCCGGAATAGTGTGCGGAAGGCCGGCACGCAACAGGATAAAACGAGCTACGTTAAAGCCCTGCTCGTCGCGCTGCATGACACAACCCCAAATGAGATCGTCGATCTCAGCGGGATCCAGCTTTTCATTGCGCTGCAGGAATTTTTTCAGCAGCTCTGCGGACATATCGTCGGCGCGAACATGGCGATAAACACCATTTTTCGAGCGACCCATCGCCGTGCGCGCGTAGTCGACGATTACGGCATCTCTAGGATTTAAACTCATCGCTATTCTCCTTACTTGTCGCCGTAGTAGGTTTTGCCACTTGCGGCCATTTCACGCATGCGATCGGTCGGCTTATAAAGCTCACCCAGGTCGGCATACTTATCGGCAATTTTCACAAATTCATCCAGGCCAATATTATCCAGCCAAGCGAAAATACCGCCGCGGAACGGTGGGAAACCAATACCATAGATAAGGGCCATATCAGCTTCAGCCGGGGAGTCGACGATACCCTCTTCCAGGCAGCGAGCCAGCTCAGTTGCCATCGGCACCATCATGCGCTCGATGATCTCGTCTTTCTCGAACTCACAACGCTCTGCGACATGCGGTTTGAGCAATTCATAGGACTCTTCAGTAGCCACCTTCTTCGGCCGCCCTTTCTTGTCCTGCTCGTAGCTGTAGAAGCCCTTACCGTTTTTCTGGCCGTAACGACCCGCCTTGTACATCACGTCGGACGCCGCGGTGAAGGTTTTACCCATACGTTCTGGGAAGCCTTCAGCCATTACCCCCTCAGCATGAACACCGGTATCAATACCAACAACGTCCATCAGGTAGGCGGGACCCATCGGCCAACCCCAGCGCTCCATAACCTTATCGACAGCCTGGAAGTCAGCGCCATCACGTACCAGCATTGAGAAGCCGGCAAAATAAGGGAAGAGTACGCGGTTTACCAAAAATCCTGGGCAGTCGCGCACAACGATAGCCTTTTTGCCCATCTTGTTTGCATAAGCGACAACACGAGCCACAGCGAAGTCAGAAGTCTTCTCACCTCGAATCACCTCTACCAGCGGCATTTTGTGCACCGGGTTAAAGAAGTGCATTCCCAGGAAGTTTTCCGGGCGAGAAAGCGGCTCAGCCAGGTGATTAATAGAAATAGTAGAGGTGTTGGAAGCGATTACAGTATCTTCGCTCACCTTGGTTTCTACTTCTTTAAGCACCGCATGCTTTACTTTCGGGTTTTCGACGACGGCTTCCACAATAACGTCGATATCGCCGAAATCATCGTAGCTCAGGGTAGGCTCAATACGGTTGAGCACTTCACCCATTTTTACTGGAGTCAGGCGCTTGCGATCAACCAACTTGGATAGCAGCTTGTTCGCTTCATCCAGACCAAGGTCGATACCCTTCTGGTCGATATCCTTCATCTTGATCGGAGTGCCTTTATAGGCTGACTGGTAAGCGATACCGCCGCCCATAATACCAGCGCCCAGCACTGCCGCGCGTTCAATGGGCTTGTCGACTTTCTTTTCCCAACCCTTGGCAACTTTACCAATCGCCTGATCCGCAAGGAACAGCCCCACCAATGA
The DNA here is from genome assembly GCF_023895975.1 of Microbulbifer okhotskensis. Taxonomy (GTDB): domain Bacteria; phylum Pseudomonadota; class Gammaproteobacteria; order Pseudomonadales; family Cellvibrionaceae; genus Microbulbifer; species Microbulbifer okhotskensis. The sequence goes on along the minus strand of NZ_JALBWM010000007.1, from coordinate 26,246 downwards.
TTTGGCGGTGCCCGTCTGGGCACAGAAGACAAACTTCTCCTGCTCGATTTTCAGCGCCTCATCGCGGGTCAGCTTATAACCCTGCTCAATAGACTCTACTGCGGCAACGGGAGACGGGTAGTTCTTACCCGCTTGCTGACCTACAAATGCCTTGGTAGTAAAGAAGGCCATCAGGGCTTCGGTATCATTCAGCGGAATTGGAGATTTCTTAGTCTCGCGGCTGATTTTGTAATCCAGCTCACCACTGATCGCGCGCTCCAGCAACTTGATAGCCGCGTCTTTGAGCTTATCCGTAGGCACTACGGTATCGACGGCGTGCGCCTCCAGCGCGGCGGCCGGCTTCTGCTCTTTACCGGCAGCAATCCACTCAACTGCAACATCAACACCCACAACCCGCGGCAGTCGCACAGTACCACCCCAACCAGGGATAAGGCCCAGTTTGACTTCAGGCAAGCCAACTTTGGCTTCCTCGCCCATCAGGCGGAAATCACAGCCCAGGCACACTTCAAAGCCACCGCCCAGCGCGTAGCCATTGATGGCTACTGCGGTCGGTACCGGCAGGTCTTCCAAGCGGCTGATATTTTCGTTGTTCTGATTCATCAAATCAGCAACGCCCTCAGCACCTACGGAGAAAGCATCACCAAATTCGGTAATATCAGCACCAACAATAAAGACGCTTTTACCGCTGGTCAGCAGCACGCCTTTTACGCCATCGGCTGCTTCAATAGCATCCAGCGCTTGAGAAAATTCAGAAACCGTCTGACGGTTAAACTTATTGACGGATTCGCCTTGCAGGTCGAATTTGAGCTCGGCGATGCCGTTATCCAGCATCTGTACCGTGAGCGCTTTGCCACTAAATAACATTGATTGACCTCTTTTATTCTGGGCCCCAATCCTGGACCCGGGGTCGGAATTTTTGTGCAACCATAGGCCGCCCCGCAGGGTGCGGTGACACTTGGGCCCAATATGGTCAGCCGTAGTATAGCCAGATTCAAACGATTGTTTGAATACTATTTCTTACAAATGGAGTGGCACCAGGGGTGCCAAAGTACAGGAATTCACCGGCCTGGTGAATAGGTAGAGGTTAAAGGGAGGTTAGTCTATCTCGGTTTACATTGACTTATCAGCCATATGGCGTGAATCACCTTTTATCCTCTTCCGCAGGGGAGTCATCCGTACCGGGCTGTTTATATGCCGGAGTGATCGCACTGACAACAACACAGTCGCGATTGCCAGTATTGCGGAACCGGTGAGGGCGCCGAGCATTAAAGTAATAGCCATCGCCAGTATTCAATAGAGCGACATCCGAGCCAATTGTCACCTCCAAATTACCGGCAACAACCACTCCGCCCACCTCACCTTGTGCGGCCTCTAACGAAAAGCTGGAGTTTTGCCCAACCGGAAACACTTTCCAAAGGAGTGACATCTCCGACCGCCGTTCTAAATCGCCAAACAGCCGGCAAGAGATCCGCCCGCGTCCGATGTCTGGCATATCACCCCCACGGAAAAAGATCTGTTTTGGCTCGGACAACTCCAAAGAAAAAAAATCAGGTAATGACATGGACACCGCACCCAGGATCTTACTGAGCGAACTTACCGACGGACTGACCCGACCCTGCTCAATAAAAGAAATCGTCGCATTTGTTACGCCGGCGCGCCTGGCTAACTCTCGCTGCGATATGCCGTATAACTGCCGCACCACCTTTAGACGGACACCGACATCTCCTTCGGGATCATCCATGTTTTCCCATCGCTCCTGCTCTGCAATGTTCCTGACGGCAAAACAATATCGACTACTGTCAGCCCCCAAGTATTAACCGAATTATAATCACACCATATCTTCGAATGGATTGCTATTTGGAAGCTTTACTGGGGGTAAGCCAGGCAGGCGCACCTCTTCCTGTGTCACCTTAATTTCACCCTCATCAATCAACCCTTCACCGAACCGATAAATTGCATCCAATTCACCGCGAGACGCTTTGGCATCATATTTTCCAGCCTTTTCTGCAACAGCTTCATTCAGCGCCTTACAACAGCTTATCGCTCGCTTACCATGGCGTTTTTCCATCATCGCTTCGGTAATTTTCGGCGACAGAATCGTTGCCGTAGCGTTATTGCCCCCAAACCCCTTGGAGTTCAAGAAAGCAAGATCGAGCGAGTGCGAATCCCGCTCAACATGCTCAAGGGAAATATCCAAATGATCGCGATGCACATCATCGGCAATACGATCAACAGTCGTGATTCCCGGAAGTACGCCTCGCGCAAAGACTCCCAGTGCCGTCACTAATTGGTCCCCACTCGCGGAAGCCACGGTATGGCCCAAATAGGCCTTGACCGCACAAATGGGCCAACGTTCTATCCCAAAAGCGCCGGCTAAGCGATCGAGAATTGCGGACTCGGTCACCCTGTTTTGCGGAGTACTAGATCCATGCGCCTGGACAAAACTGCGGCGCCGTAAACTTTTTTCACCAACAATCGCCCGAGCCTCCGCCATCGCGCTACCCATCGTTAAATAATTACCAGGGCCCGGTGCAGAAATTGACTTTTTGGTGCCATCGGCATTAGTGAACACACCAGCTACAGAACCATAAACCGTAGCCCCAAGCTCAAGTGCCAAAGCATCATCCATCAGAATCACCCACTGGGTACCTTCGCCCAGAGTGAAACCACAGTTCTCCCCAAAAGGCCTGCTGGTACGCCGATAATCGACCTCCCCAGGGAAAAGTTTGCGCAGATTCTCGGTGCTGGCAAGGGCGCCCATTGTCGAATAGCCATCCACAATCTCCGGCACCAAGGGCGCCTCCGATGCGCCAACCACCGCCACCCGGGCACGACCGGAGCGGATATCATCTACCCCTGCGCGCAGGTTGTATAAAAACGTGGCACAAGCACCCGTAACAGCCCCAGTGGAACCCACATTGCCCAATACGTACGCATTGACAAAGTCCGCTGGCATACTGTTTAGACCCAGGGCCAGCTGCTTGGATGTGACCCGCCCCCCACGCAAGCGGGACTGCATCAGCCCGCCATTACCATATGAATCCAGCTGACTCATTGCGGAGGCCGCATACACAGAGATCGCTCCCGGGCCTGCTGCACTTATCACGGCCTCCCAATCAACCCCCAAAGACTGCACAGCATCAGATGCACCGAGCAGGGCCAGTTGCAGACCCCTGGGGTGAAAGCGTGAGTTATATTGCTCGCCAGGCTCAAACCCTGTTGGCAGCTGGCCAGCAGCAGCCACAGAAATTTCTCTGAAACTGTCCATCATTACCGACAAACTGCACGCAGTTACCCGAACCTTCCCCCCAGGAATAGGTTCCAGTTGCCAATCTGCCGGCACCGGCTGTGGAAGCTGTCGGGTGGATATTTCAAATGTCAGGCCCCCGGAGCTGGCCAGGTGGGCAGCTTGGTGAAAATGGCACTTGCGGTAATCGTAGTACCGGCCCTCGAGCTCCCGAACCAAAGTTCCATCGAGCACCTTTTGCTGCAATTGCCGATCCAAAGGGCCGGTGGCCTCACTGCCCGCACGCAACCCCATTAGAGCTGCCAGATCAGAGAGTGTGTTATCGCGCTCCTTTTTGCCCAATTTGTCCAAGACGAGGCGAGAATAACCCCGATGGAAAGAGCTTCGTCCAGCAGGATTGAATCCACCGAAAGCGGTGATTACGGGAAGGCGCTGCATCCTGACCTCCAGCCAAGTACTTAACACTACAAAAATAAGAGATAGGGAGTGTAGGGGGTGGTGATTCCGTTCAGTTATGGGCATACTGGCCAGCAAAATTGAGTGTTTTGGCCAATAGCGCAAATGCGCATAGATGTGTAATGCGAACAGTAACCTTTCTTCTTATCGATCAGATGCTGGCAACCGGCACTGTACTTCCACTTGAGATGCTCCGAGGTGCAGAAAGCCGCGCCCGAGTCGAGGGCATTAATGGCACCCTGAAATTAATGACTGTGAGTCTGGATGGGTCACCCGTTAAAACCAGCTGCGGATTCACCCTTCAACCTGACGCAGCCCTGAGTGAAGCATCGGACTGCGATCTCATTTACATCCCGGCGATGTGGCGCAACCCTCGCCCCACGCTTAAACGAAGCGGTAAATTACTTGAATGGTTGCGTCAACAGGCAAAAAAAGGATCGGCCATCAGTGCCGTCGGCACTGGCGTTTGTTTCCTCGCGGAAGCCGGGCTTCTTAACGGCAAACCGGCCACAACACACTGGCATTACTTTGATCAATTCAGCAGCGATTACCCTGAGGTTCAACTCAAGCGCCAATATTTCATCACCCAAGCCGATAAGCTATTTTGCGCAGCCAGCGTAAATGCTCTCGCCGATGTCACCGTGCATATGATTCGGCAGCTATACGGACCGGCTATTGCAAGCCACGTTGAGCGTAATTTCTCCCATGAAATTCGCCGCCCCTTTGATGAGATTGCATACTCTGAAGGGTCGGTGCAGCTACATCCCGACGAAGATATTGTTCAAGCTCAAGCTTGGCTCAAAGAGCATTGCTATACCGAAGTACGCCTGAGTGAAGTCGCACATTTGTTTGAAATGAGCGTGCGCTCATTTAATCGTCGCTTCAAACTCGCCACCGGGCAGACCCCCTTACAATACCTGCAAAATGTCAGAGTCGACATGGCGCGTGAACTACTACAATCCAGCAATCTATCCGTAAACGAAATCGCAGAGAAGGTTGGCTATCAGGATATGGGGCACTTCACTGCGCTATTTAAAAAATTCCTGTCAACCACTCCCAGTGAGTATCGCACCACGGTGAGAGCAAAATTATTCCGGGTGAACACATAATTTGCGCAGAAAAATAACATCATCCTGGGCAAAATAAAGCTCAGCCCCCAGTGACTGGGCCAACCAGTGAAATGTTTCAACACTAAAAAAGCAGATGTGCGTCGGATCCCGTATATAGTGCCAGCAGGCAAAGCGTTCAACAGAAATTACCAGCTTTGTCATTAACGCCATGACACCTCCGACGCGCAGCCTCCGCCACAAAGACTCCAACTCAAGGCCGGGCCTGGACAGATGTTCGATCACTTCTGTCGCTACAATAAAATCATAATCTTTATCAAGCGTCTCTTTGGCGGGGAAATAATAGTGGTCATATAACGCCAACTTATGTCCACTCTCAGCAAGAATCCTAGCAAGTAACGGTGCAGGTCCACAGCCAAAGTCTAACCCTTCCTGCACGCCTTTTAGCTCATTCAAAAGGGGCAGAGCACAGCGACTAAGGAATCGCCTATAGCCATCATCCTCTATCGAATTTTCGTGGAGATCGTAATAGGCCCGCTCTTCCTCAGCCGTCAAATGAAATTCTGAAGGCACAAATACTAGCGCACAGCGATCACATTGGTGATAGCTGCGGTACTTGTTCTTATGGTAAAACTGCACCGCCGCATGGCGGCACAGAGGGCATTGAAATGACAAATCAAGCTACTGCTGTGTTGGTGCTAACCTCATTTTCAGTATGCCGCAGCATATTATCTTCGCTGATTGCTATTTTTCGAGGCTTCATTGCTTCAGGTATTTCACGTACTAAATCAACATGTAAAAGACCGTTTACTAGCTTTGCTCCGGTTACTTTTACATGGTCGGCAAGCTGAAAGCGGCGCTCGAAATTTCTTGCCGCAATTCCTCGGTGCAAGTAATTCCCTTGACTGTCATTTCCCGGCTTGGTGCCATTAATCAGCAAGCGATTCTGCTCGACCTGTATATCGAGTTCTGATTGTTCAAATCCAGCCACAGCCATAGTAATCCGATAACTGTCATCCCCCGTCAGCTCTATATCATAGGGTGGATAAGAAGGCTGTTTTTGCTCACTGGAAGACATCGCATCCAACAAATTGGCCATGCGGTCAAAACCAATGGCTGAACGGTACAGTGGAGAAAAATCAAAATTACGCATTGTTATATCCTCAATTCAGAGCAATATTAAGTTGTGCCCGTCAGTTGACCAGGTCTGTATCAGAAGGCACTTCTCGTTGAAGCTGCCTGCTGTATAAAATAGATATGGGCAAGCGTCTATTAATCAAGGGCAGGGAGTGAAATTCATGGCCAATATAATTGACAGCCCCTATTCGAGGCTTTTTATTGGGGTTCAACCCGACCAAGCCGCACAGGATTTTTTAGACAAACTAGTTGATCGCTTGGGGGCCCAGCCATCCGTACAGAGGACTACAAGTACACACTGGACGATGCGCACAAACCGACACATCACCCTTTGTTTTCTCGGACAAACTCCCAACCAGTTAATTCCGGCACTAAAAACTGGATTAGCGGCCATTAGCCACTCCAATAAAGAATCCCTCGAGGTGGCATCCAGCCTCGATGCATTCCCCGGAAATGAATCCAATTTAATTGCGGCTGAATTAGTCGCCAGCGAGCAACTAAAAGCTCTTAATCAATCATGTAGCGCACTGGTAAAAAAATTGGGCATAGAAACAAAAAGTCGCCTCTTCCGCCCGCACATCACCTTAGCCAGAAACAAGGACGGTTTCGGAGACTTTATCCCGATCAAACTCAATCACAAAATAAACCTGAACAATATCGTTTTGTACCAAAGCGAGCCAGTCATTGATGGAAGCAGCCTCTATACCCAACTGCAGAAAACCCGCCTGCAAGTGCCGTAAGTTCTGAGTACCCTCTCCATTCAATTCTCAGAAGCCTCTGGACAAGCTTGAGCAGTACAACTGCTAAACGATTGCCACAGGAAAAAGTTAAAACCTCAGCACTAGATTACCGAAAACAAAAAAACGAGCCTCAGGCTCGCTTTTCTGTACATCCCCGAATAGCAGCAGACTAATTTAAACCCGCCAGCACATATTCCGGATACATCACCAGTCTCGGCCGAGACAGACGTCGTGCGTCAAAAATAAATACGTAACGGGTACCATCATCCTCCGTAGGGATAGTCCGACGGAATTTCCAAGTATTAATCTTATAGGTCTGGCGGCCCGCCTCCACCGTGGCAATAGCCCGATATTGGTTTTTACCCAGGAATTCAAACGGCAAACGCTCGCCACCTACCGGTCTCAACTCCAAGTTGCGGAAAGTCTGCCGCTCATTACTTTCTTCATCGGCCAGCAACGTATTCAGGCGCGCTTGTTCACGCGTGACATAGGCTAGCAACTCTGGATCAATGTCACGCGTTGCTACCGGCTTCGGTTTCTCTGGGGCGACTCGTTTCGGCGACTCCTTGACCACCTGCGCACGAATCTTGGGCGGCTTCGGTTTTTCAGCAGATGCGGCAGCTCTTGCTAAGGCCGCTCTTCTTTCAGAAGCTTCAGCCTTAGCCAGCATCGTCTCTACCATATTGCTGATTTTGTCTTGCTGAGCGGAGATTTTTGTCTTGGTTTCAGCTATCGCCTGTTTCTCTTCCCGCAATTTTTGCTGGAGCTCTTTGTGATTCGCCTGAATAAACTCAAGACGTCGCGAGCGACTATCCACCCCCCTCTCCGCCATGGCGAAACCATGCTTGGCCTTGGTTAGACGACGCTCCGCGTCGGAACTGGCATCAGACTCATAACCACGACGAGCCTGATCCAACTCCTGTCGACTCGCCTCATACTCCAATCTCAGGTCATCAAGAGACTTCTGTGCCTGCTCAAGTTTATATTCGTAGGAGAGCAATTCATTCTCGATATCCTCGAGTTCCACACTCCTGTTCTCAAGAGCCTGCTCCAGCCGCGCCAAGCGGTTTTTCTCCGCCGTGAGGGGTGTCTGCGCTTGCGCCGCTACCCCACCAAAAACTACTAAGCCCGCAAAAAGAAGCGAGCAATACCGCTTTACCACCATCGTCCAGAACCCATTTCTCGATTTGATGTGTTTCGTAACTTGGGATCACAGCCACTCTTGGCACTGAAATGTACCAAAGCTACCGTGCAATATGGTCAATTTTACGCAGGCCGCGACCTGACGGCAATGACCTTGCGTCCACCCGACCCAGCAACTCGCCAATAAACCTTAATTTTTACTGATATTGGTCAGGAGAATGGCATCACACCGAAATTCATATGAAATTTTTCAGCGATAGCGCTTGATTTTTTTTCTAGCGGAAGCATTATGGATACCAGGGAGAAGATCGCTGGACTCAGTGGAAGCCCGACCCGGACGTAAAACACCTGAAGCTGCTTTGTCAGCAAACAATCGTTGCGATTCCGGCAGCTCGGTGCTCCAAACTACAGGCCCGATCCCTCCCCCTAGGGCGCCCTACCTTCTTACAGCAAACCGCAACTGCGGCCTGCATGGTTTCTTTTAACCGGAGGTATTTGCCCATGAAATCAACGCCTAACGATAACATTGTGTTCCGCGATATCGATAAGTCTGCCGCCCTGGCTACTACCGTATGTAAAAAGCTACATAAGCTGGAACGTTATTGTGGCGACATTATACATAGTCGCGTCGTCCTCGAAGCTCCCCATCAACACAAAACCAAAGGCAGACACTTCAGAGCGTCCCTAGAGCTTGCGATTAGTGGCAATTCCGTGACTATTAGTAGTGAGCACGAATCAATTCACCGCGCGGTTAATGATACTTTTGCCTCTGCCGAGCGCTGCCTAAAACAACGCGGTGAACGCAAGAAAACCCGGCGGCATCAAGCGCTGCATGAACATGAATCGGAAATTGCAGAAGAGCTGAACTGATCGCTGAACCATGAGAAAAGGCGACATAAATGTCGCCTTTTCTCGCTTTAACCCCAAATGAACCGCCCCAATGCCACCTTCTCGGCCGCAATTTTTCCAACCTAGCCCTCCACGGGAGTCCGCATCGTCACAAACTCTTCGGCAGCCGTTGGGTGGATTCCTATGGTTTCGTCAAAGGTTTTCTTGCTGGCGCCCGCTTTGAGAGCCACAGCCATCCCCTGAATGATCTCTCCTGCATCATCACCTACCATATGCACACCAATAACCTTATCAGTAGAAGAATCAACGACCAGCTTCATAAGCGTCCGCTCAGTATTACCGCTTACGGTATGGCGCATAGGGCGGAATTCCGATTTGAAGACGGTGACATTCAGCCCTGAATTCCTGGCCTCCTCCTCAGACAAACCCACTGTGCCAATATTGGGCTGGCAAAAAACGGCGGTGGGTATATTGTTGTAATCAATATCAGCAGTCTCTCCCGTGCGCCAGTGTTTCACCAGGGCCATCGCCTCCGCTAAAGCAACCGGCGTTAGCTGGGGCTCCCCTGTAACATCACCGAGAGCATAAATTGAACGTATATTGGTCCTGAAATTGTCGTCTACTGAGATTGTTCCATCCCGATGAAGAACAACCCCCTGCTCCTCCACCCCCAAACCACTGGTATTAGCGACGCGCCCAGTTGCGTAAAGAACCATGTCAACATTGATGCTAGAGCCATCATCGGCGTAAACAAGAAGACTACCGTCCTGCAACTTCTCAATAGATGCGACATTGTGGTTAAACTTCAACTCGATATTTTTCTTCAGCATTTCATCGCGCACAAAAGATCGGATATCGCGGTCAAATCCTCGCAGGAACAAGTCCCTCCGGTAGGAGAGGTGCACATCTGCACCCAGGCCAGCAAAAATACCGGCAAACTCAACAGCAATGTACCCTCCCCCAACAACCAGCACCCGCTTGGGCAAGGTCTCCATAGAGAAGACCTCATTGGAGGTCAATACGAATTCGCGACCTGGAATCTCCGGTATAAATGGCCACCCTCCTGTCGCCACCAGAATACGCTCCGCAGTCATTTGATCGCCATTTACCGATACCGAGTGCGGACCAGTAACATTCGCCCTGCCGTTCAGGATCTTTACACCAGAGCCCTCTAGCAAGCTCCGGTATATGCCATTGAGCCGCGCAACTTCCTTGGCATTGTTATCGCGTAGTGTCGGCCAATCGAATTCAACATCGGAACGACTCCACCCATATGCACCGGCATCTGAAAAATCTGCTTGGTAACCGCTTGCGTAGACAAATAACTTCTTGGGAACGCAGCCAACATTTACGCAAGTTCCCCCCATGTAGCGATCTTCAGCCACTACCACTTTCATGCCTTGCGCAGCAGCCATACGGGCTGCCCGCACACCACCGGAACCAGCCCCAATAACAAAAAGGTCAAAATCATACTCAGCCACAACACATTCCCTCTCAACCATATTTTCGAATATTATTTGGGCAACCCGACAAAGAAGACCACCCTGCACAACCATCTCAAGCTGACATTTCTTACTTAATAATCATTGACACTTGACTTTGCATTGGATATTCATGTGACTAGTATCACAGATCTCAGTCCACCTAAGGAAATTACAAAACAAAAAAAATCTTAGGCGGATAAAATAACAGCTATTAATAAGAGCAAACCCTATGGGCAACAACATGAACGTCTTTAATACAGTGATTCAGCGCGCCCTATTGCTTGCCTGTTTACTACTCATCAGCAATTTAAGCAATGCAAAATCCCATCCTTCTTACCTTTCAGATAAATACTGCAGTGATGTAGTGGAGCAATTTGTCAACACCGGAATGCGCAGCCTCGATAAATACATCAATGAGCATTTCAACCCTGAGTATAAAGGGGGAATTCGCAACACCATTCAATTCCTGGAGCAGAGGCTGGACTGGCTAAACGAGTGTAATAGCTACCTGACGGATACAACGCAAAGCTCGGTATTCCACAACAAGGGCGATACGCAGAAAATTTTCAATGCCATCAAAGAGCTGGCCAAAGAACTTCAACATGTCCGCTCTGGGGTTGAATATCAGGATGAATCGGGAAACAACGACCCCTCCCCATTTATCAAGCGTCGCTACCAAACCCTGGCACAGCTAGTCGACCGACACCACACCCGAATGCTCATGAAAAAACAGTTTCAATAGTTACAGCCCGGGCCTTGAGTATTTGCCAGACAAAGTCACTCTGAGCTTGGTCGACGAATTTTACCTTCTCTGCGCTGACCAAACCTTGCAACAGAAAATATCTCCGGCATGCGCTCTTTCAGGCCGGCTCCAATGCGAGCCATAACTGAGCGCAGACGCGGACGCTGCTTCTCTGTAAAAGGGATTGGACGGCAGCTCTGTATCGTGGCCAACCCTATACGCGCAATAAACAGGCTCGCTCCCACGCCTTGCCCCAACCGAGCCGAAACTGTACTTAACACACTGTCACCGACAAGTTCAGGCCACATTTCCGTGATTGCGTATTCGCTGGCCCCACTGTAGGCGACCAATGACAGAACTTTCTTAAACAAGCGCCAGCGCACCACAAGCGACGGGCGTACTCCGTAAATTTGGGCGATATCGTCAATCATCTGCAACGACTGTCGTAAGGCCACCAGAATATCAATACTCGCGAAAGGGCTTAGACCTACCAAGGCTCCAGTCGCAGTTGAGTGGCGCACAATTCTCCTCAGCGCTTCCTGATCCAAGGCATTTAAAAAGGTGACCTCCAGATGCTGTAGCAGCTCACTGCTGTCGTAGTAATCGGCAGCTTCATCCAAAACCCGATTGAGTAATACCCCTTGGGGTTTACCGGTAAAGTGTTCCTGCAAACTGCGCCTGAATGCCTGCGCCTCCTGATGACTTCGACAGTCACGGATTTCAGCAGCCATTGCCTGGGTTTTTTGCAACTTGCTGATCGGACGCCCAGCGTTAAAGAATTCCCATACTGAACCGCCAATAGCTCCGACAACTCCGGCGATGAGCAACCCTACAAGAGCCCCCAGCCCCCAGTGTTTATCCGCCGCCCATTGATACAGGCCGTGAAATTCCCAGGCAATAACAGCCACAACCACCGCGAGAGCAGAAAAGATTGCTGGCTTTAACCACTTAAACCTAAACACAGGCAAACGTAATTCGGAGAAGGCAATCCGGTCCGGCAATGACTCACCGGTGGTGATTGATCTGGGGATTTCTACTGCCTCATCGCTGAGAGACTCAACATGTGTGGCATCCCTTTCTGAGTCCTCTCGATTCGGTTCCTCTAAAGATTCGATACGGGTTTCGCGTCGATATTCCGTACTCTTTTCATTCTCAATCACACTTTATCTCCCAACAGCAGGTTCAATAGCGCATCGACCCGGATATGGGGAACATGGCCAGACTCCATCCCCAACGGGGGCCTCAACTGTGGGGGGGCAGCCCCCTCGTAATGCTGCCAACCCTGATCCTCATACGGCAGCTGGGCAAAAATTTCTGCATTCTCGAAGCCCAAGTAGTGCCCGCCCAGATCGTGCCCCATTAATAGTCGCCGCCCATTCCTCTGCCCTTCTCTAGAGCAGCGAACTGCCGCAATCGCTTCACTAAAAACCGGCAAGCCCCGAAGTCGAGCATCCGAGAAAGTCTGTTGTAGTTGCTGTCCGAGGAGTTGGCGCAGAACATCATGATCCGCAGCGAGTACCTGATCCACCTTAGTCGCAGCAAACAGCAATCGGTTCACTCGTGGCCGCCAGAGCTTACTGATCAGCCCTGACTCACCATAGTGAAATGTGTCAGCGATATGGGCAAATGCCAATCGCATATCTTCCAGAGCCTGTTCACCAGCGAACAAAGTGCCAATCATATCAACCAGTACTAGCTGTCGATCCAAATGATGAAAGTGGCTTTCGACAAAGGGGCGGACCTGCGTTTGCACATAGGCGTTATAATAGCTCTGTAAAACTTTGTAGACACAGGTCTCAGGCAACGCGGCGAGCTGCGCTGAATCCAGTCCGCGCAAATCTAGTAACGGTAAGACCCCATAATCTTCGTCTTTGAGTAGAGCTCTACCGGGCTGTAAATAGCTGAGCTTACATTGTGCCCTACAATCCAGCAGGAAGCTGCGATACTCCCCCCAGAGGGCCATCAAATCTACTTCACCCGAGTCCGCCTGCGGAGAAAGTGCCGCCAACTTGGCGATTAGCTGTGGCGCCAGTGTCGAACGAGTATCTGTACCAATGAGGTGGGCCTGATGACGACACCACTCGGTATAATCCATACGTAAGAGCGGCAAATCCATCAACCACTCTCCCGGATAGTCGCGCAACTCCAATATCAGGGTTCTGGTACCCTCTCCCCTGAAGCGACGGCGACTACGCAGATGGATGTGCAATTCCATCGCCGACGCATCTCGGGTACTTTGCGGCCAGCGTGGAGGGTTTGCCAGTAACGCGGCTAGACAGCCTTCATAATCAAAAGGTGGCAACCCCGAATCCAATGCGGGCCGCAGCTCCGCACCCAATAAATCCCCATTCAGGGCTGGCGCAAAACCGGGCAATTGGGACTTCTGCGGGTGACTGAGCTGATAGATCAAACTGGTTAAAAGTGTTGACTTGCCCGCGCCACTGAGTCCCGTAACCCCAACACAGACTCGCCGATCCATCAGGCGTTCAGCCGCCCAGTGGGATTTGTCCTGGGCCTCCCGTCCCCAGCGACGCAACTTATCTTTCAAGCGGGGACGGGATTGGTTTTTTGTATCTGCAGAGTCCGCGTGTGCGCGAGGCTCGCACTCTATCAACTGGGGTTTCATAGAAAAGCAGCTTCCGGGAAGGTAAGGCAGAGATCTGAGGAGAACACTCTCACAAAGGTAAGCGCGCTTCCTCTTGGGCAGCGCGCAAAATAGATTAAGTGATAGTACTGCGGATTAGTCGACCAGCGCGATGTCTCCTGACCCAACTACGGAAAATGAATCGCTCCCTGGTCGCTTCAAAACAATATCGCCGGAGCCCATCACGGACCCACTGGCGCTGTCTGCGCGAAGACTGCGGCCAGAAAAATCTCCCGATCCCATTACCCGAATATTCACAGTGGCAACACGCCCTCCAACTACCATATCGCCAGAACCTTTGATCTCAGCAGACAGACTTTCCCCTGTGATATTGCCGATATTCATGTCTCCAGAACCGGTAACGGCTACCTCACCGCTGACGGCCAGTGCCTTCTCTAAAAATAGATCACCGGAACCGGTGATGTAAGCTTTAAGGTTCTCTGAGGCCACCTTGTCGACATCGATGGTGCCAGAGCCCGTCACCGCCAAATCGAGGCTTTCGCTCTCAATACTGGCAGACCTGGCCTCGCCCGAACCAGTTACCCTCAGGGCGTCTATTTTTGGCATAGTCACAGTAAAGTTGACCTCCTGTCCCTGCCCCCGCGAGATTGTGACAAACCCCAACCAGTTCTGGGTGTTTTCATCCACCGACAACTCAAGCGTCCTCCCTTTTACTTCTACCTTTACGTAGGGCATTGTGCTGGTGGGACCAGCAGCGACCACGGTAAAGCTATCGCCCTGTATCAGCTCCAGGTGCGAATTTCCCTTCAGGGACACCTGTGTAAACCCTTTAACATCGAAGTGTTTGGTTTCCATTTCTTCAGCCTGGATAGAGGCACCATAAGCTGCAAGCATGGCCCAAACTGCCAGCAGCGGAGTAAAAAGAGCTTTCTTCAAGGTCATCATTGGGGGAATCTCATCGTTGTTACCATTTCTTAGCAATAGACTACCTGAGGTCCGGGTTCGGATGCAGTGGCCTCCACAAATTTCCTGAAGAACACTCAGGTGACCCCGTAGTCAGAATCAATTCAATAGCAAAATTTAAGCGCTCTCCGCCTCGTTAAAGCCACACTCCCGCAGCGCCTCGCGGACCTTTTCAGCTTCTTGTGCCAACTGCTCTGGCGCAGCGGGATTCTGCTTTGAAAAATCAAAATCTGACAATTCGTTGACCGGTATCAGATGGATGTGAGTATGAGGCACCTCCAACCCTGCAATCATGACGCCAACGCGCTTTGGCGAATATACGGCCTTGAGCCCTTTCGCCACTTTCTGTGCAACCAACATCAAGTGGGCAGCAAGATCCACTGGGACATCATCCCAGTGATTAATTTCTTCGATTGGAATAACTAAACAATGGCCAGTTTTAATGGGGGAAATCGTCAAAATGGCCACAACTTTATCATCGCGCCAAATAAAATTTCCGGGCAATTCGCCATTTATTATTTGAGTGAAAATACTTGCCATAATTTGTCTCAACCTGTTGAAAATTTATAATTTGGTGCAAGCGTGCAGTTTAACACCAACAAACAAAAGTAAAGTGTAAAGCTTAAGAAAACACTTGCGCAAACGTCATTTTTCCTCATGGCGGATATAAGGCCTCTATATATGACAACCTGTCGAACCGAATGACAATTTTCTTAAAGCAAGTTGGCATAGCGAATGAATATGTCTTACGCTCGTCAGCAATTAATGCTGTACCGCCATTGAGCCAACGCACCTTGTGCTTTTAACTAACAAAATATTTTTTCGGCTCTGCGGATAACTTTTTAATCAGTGCCAACTGCTCACCGGGGGGAGAGATATGGAAAGCCTGTTGGATCAGGTTGGGGGTGCTAAATTTGTCAACCGTACAGTGAGTGAATTTTACGGTGCCATTAGCCATCACCTTTCAACCTACGAAACCTGCGATTTCCGCAAACAATTAAGTCGCCAAGCTCAATTTCTTAACCACGCACTATCAACCACACCGGAGCCCGATCGGACCAGCCGGGCAAGTTTTCTGGCCAGAGGATTAAACCCCGAGTTATTCGATGCGATGCTGGATTATTTTGAAGGGCAGCTATTGGAACTTGGCTATCCGTCAGAACTCTGCAGTCACCTTGTCTCCACCGCAAGCGGCCTCTACGGAGGGTGTGAGCAGGACCTATCCATAGCCTGTTGATCAACTTGGCGTGCCCGCACATGTTGCGGCGCGCCTGCCCTCTCAATACAATTGCGTCTCGCAGCTATTACCCCCCGTTTTTTAGCACAGCGGTAAGCGCTTGTTCATATATTCTTACACAGTCAGAGATTATTCATGAAGATTTCCAACCACACAGTTGTGGAGATCCACTACACCCTGAAAGACGCCGACGGAGCAGTCATTGACTCCTCGGCCAACGGAGAGCCGCTCAAGTTTCTACAGGGGGTCGGCAACATCATTCCTGGCCTGGAGCGGGAAATGCTGGAAAAGGAACCAGGTGACAAATTTACCGCTGTTATTGCGTCTGAAAATGGCTATGGTGAGCAAAACCCGGAACTGATCCAAACCATGCCCCGCAGTGCTTTCGGCGGCGTAGAGGAACTGACTGTAGGTATGGCTTTCCGCGCTGAGAGCACTGAAGGTCACCCTATCGAAGTTGAAGTTATCGACATCGACGGCGATGAAGTGACCATTAACGGCAATCATCCCCTTGCCGGTGTTGAACTGCATTTTGATGTCGAAGTTGTCTCCGTGCGAGAGGCAACGCCCGAAGAGGTTGATCACGGCCACGTGCACTGATCCTTTGAATCGAGCGCCGGGTCCATTGCGCCGGCCCGGCGCTCCCCTATGACTATGCCATCCTCAACACCCCCAAATATCGTACTTTTTGACAGTCTTTGCCACCTTTGCAATGGCTGGAGCCGCTTGCTACTCAATTGCGACAGAGAGCACTTTTTTGCCCTTTGCCGGGTTCAGTCACCGGCCGGTCTGTATTACCTCGAACGCCTGAATCTCCCTTTAGATACTTACGAAACTATGATCCTGCTGGAACGCCACGGGGACAATTTCCAGCAGTTTACGAAGAGCGAAGCCGCCCTAAAAATTGCCAGTCACCTGTCTGGGCCCTGGCGCCTACTGACGGTTTTACGCTACATTCCCCGCCCGATACGCGACTGGTTCTACGACTTGGTAGCCCGCAACCGCTACCGCTGGTTTGGTCGACGCAACCGATGTCTGCTGCCGAATGAAGATGATAAACAGCGCTTTTTAGAAGATGTACCTGAAGAGATCCCGGATGAGCCTGTCTGACCAATATATACAGCGATTTGGTGGCGTCGCTCGCCTGTATGGCGATAAAGCCCTGGAACTTTTGTCCAACGCGCACATGTTAGTGATCGGCATTGGCGGTGTCGGCAGTTGGACGGCTGAAGCGCTGGCCCGTAGCGGCGTGGGTAGACTAAGTCTGATCGACCTGGACGACGTCTGTATCACCAACACTAACCGCCAAAGTCATGCGCTGGCAGACACTGTCGGCCGTATAAAAGTCGAAGTCATGGCGGAGCGATTGCGACAAATAAATCCAGAAATAAAGATTCGCACAGAAGAGGACTTTATCATCAGCGATAATCTGGCGGAACTGATCAATCCGGACGAGCACCCCATCGATGTCGTTATCGATGCGATTGATGCGGCACGAATAAAGGCCGCCCTGATTGCCTATTGTAAAGCGCGCAAGATTCGCTTGATTACCGTCGGCTCTGCAGGTGGCAAGCGCTCCCTTTACCGGATTGAATGTACCGATCTCGGCCGCACAGTGAACGACCCTCTGCTGGCCAAAGTGCGGCAGCACTTGTATCGCTTCCACAATTTTCAGAAGAGCCACAAACGGCAGTTTGGGATCGATGCCATATTCTCTACTGAGGCCATGGTCTACCCCCAACCAGACGGACAGGTTTGCCAGCAAAAAAGATCAATGCAGGATGGGGTAAAGCTGGACTGCAGCAGCGGTTTTGGTGCCGCCACCATGGTTACAGGCACCTTTGGTTTTGCCGCCGCCTCCAGAGCGATTGAACGACTACTTCAATCCAAAGGTTAGGCTGGTACTAACTGGGCCCGGAGCTGATCGCGGTATCGCCGGCTCACGGGCACCAGCTGTCCATTTACCAAATGAAGACGCGCGTCGCCGCTTTCCAAAGGCTCAATCTCCGCAACAGAATCCAGCCGCACAATATAGGAACGGTGCACACGTACAAAGGACTCTGGGTCCAGGCGCTTCAACAGCTTTGTCATAGTATCCCGAAGCGGGTAGATCCTATCGCCCAAATGCAAGTTCACATAATTGCCAGCAGCCTCCACCCACTCAATATCGCGCACATTAACCAAGAACTCCTTACCCAACTTTTTCACCAGAAGCCGCTCCGGCCTCTCTACCGGTTCGACCGGCTCCCCTTCATCCGGGCTCTCCAGCATGCGTGCCTCTCCCTGCATACGCATCAATAAGAAGCGATAGAGATAAACCGAACTCAACAGAGCCGCATAAGTACGGAAGTCTTTGAGATATTCATAGAAAAATTCGACGGCCCAGTTACCAAAGTTATAGGAGCCACCATCCAGGTAGTAAATGACAGACCGCATTGCCACCATGCCAACAACATGTAATAGCGACCAAGGCAGGGTAAACAATAGATGTAGGAATAGATTGCGCCTGACCTCCCCTTTGCACAAAGGGAATCGGTGATCCCAAACCAATATCATTGGGAATAAGATCGCAATCACCAGAATGCTACTCCCCTCCCACACCAGAAACTCCCACGATTGAAAGGTCGACTCCCAACGCTGATGGTCAAGGTAGGCCACCGTAAACTGAACCAACCACTGCACTATAAAAAATAGCGCCCAGAATCCCACTTCAAACCGCCGCCTGCGTGCCAGGTACATCTGCACCGTCATCTATCCCAAGCCTGTATGAAATTTAGCCACCAGTCTACCCGCTATTCACCCTCAAAAACCACCATTGGTACCTGAAACCGTGCTACTCAGCCCTTTCCGGTAGCCGGCGGAGTATCACAGGAAGGAGCATAGCGGTAACCGGTCTCAAATCTAAATGAAGGAAACTATGCACAAGAATACACAACGCCGCCACGATATCGATGCCCTGCGCGTGCTGGCCTTTGGTCTGCTGATCTTGTATCACCTGGGAATGGCCTACGTAGCCGAGTGGGGCTGGCATGTCAAAAGCGACCACCAAAGCGAATCACTGCAACTGCTTATGCTGGCAGTGAACCAGTGGCGCATGCCGTTGCTTTTCCTGATCTCGGGCGCTGCAAGCTATTTCCTGTATCACAAATTAGGCACCGGTGGCTTTCTGCTACGAAGGCTAAAGCAGCTACTGATCCCCTTAATCTTCGGAATGCTGGTTATCATTCCCCCGCAGGCTTACTTCGAGGCATTAAGTAACGGTATCGTAGAGCCAGGGTACCTCTCCTTCTTGCAGAAATATTTCTCTTTTTATCCCTGGCCACAAGATGCATTTGCCGGCAGCTATGCCGGCCTCACCTGGAACCATCTCTGGTACCTTCCTTACCTGGCTTGCTACACGCTCGCCATTGCCCCTATCGCAGTCGGATTAAAGCAATCACAGTGGCTCGAACCAATGATGGCTCGCGTTAAGACCTGGCATCTATTGATCCTGCCCATTGTGCCTATGGTGCTATACGGTTTATTGCTCTATCCACGATTTGGAGGGATCAACCATGCCGTAATAGGCGATTGGTACACCCATGCACGATTCTTTACTTACTTCCTATTTGGATACTTATTGGTCAACAGCCCTACCCCCTGGCAACTTCTCGCCAAGCTTCGCCGCCAACTTCTTATGGCTGCACCAGTATCCTTCGCCGCCTTTCTACTGCTTGACCGAACTCTTCCCGACAATAGCTTCCCCGCTCAAGAACTATTGCACTCTATCGTTATCTTTTCGAATCGTTGGCTCTGGCTTTTGTTAGTTCTCGCTTATGGGCATCGCTTTCTGAACAAAAAACTGTCATGGCTACCCTATGCCACAGAAGCCGTTTACCCCTGGTATATTCTTCACCAGACAATCATCGTTATCGCGGTCTATCAACTGAGCCAGCTATCCCTGGGACCCATATTGGAGCCACTCCTCGCTTTGACGATCACGGTTAGCGGCTGCTGGCTTTTACATGAATTTGTAATTCGAAGAACCCCACTACTACGACTGCTATTTGGCTTAAAGCCTCTTTCAAGCGCAAAGAATGCACCGGAGAGCAGCCTTATCCGTAGTACTTAAGTCACTGGGAGAGTGACGAACCTACCTGATCAACTTGATCGAGTGCCCGCCGCAGCAATGCATAAAAGCCATTGCTGCGCGACTCACTCAAGTGCTTGCCAAGACCCAGTTCAATAAAAGTGCGGGAGAGATCCAGCTGCTGGATCTCCTCAGTGGTACGACCATCAATTTGTGATAACAGTAATGCACCCAAACCTTTCACCACACGGCTATCACTATCCAGGCCAAAGTAATGCCGCCCCTTCTCTTCCCTGTGAGCCAGCCAGGCCTCGGATTCACATCCGTACACCAAATTTTCTTCGCAGCGAATTCCCGGCTTTCGGCTTATGGTCTTACTCCAGAGCAATAACTCCCGATAGCGTCCCTGCCAATTGCGCTGAGAAACCAAGCGCTCAAACAACAAAGGGGAAAAATCATCTTGCGACCAATCATCGCCTTCTACTCCAGCAGCCATGGAGGTCAGATGCTGGACCTCACAATAATCCTCTAGCGCCTGTAGAAAGGTCTGAACGTCTTTGTGCGTGTTATAAGCCGCTACAGAAGCGCGAACGGTGACCAAGTCACCGCTTTCTTTACCCAGCAACTGAGCACAATGGTGCCCTACCCTTACAGCAATATCGCGCCCGTCCAGCCAGTGCATCAAATCCGCTGCACTACTGTGCACCGGTATAAAAGAGACAATCCCCAAGTTGTGCCGCACCTGACTGATAACTCGGAAATTGGGTGAAGCCATAAGCTCACGGTGCATCCAGCGCACCAGTTTTTGCTCATGCTGAGCCATTGCTTTTCTATCTTGTTGCCCGAGAAACTCAATCGCGGCACCGAGGCCCGCTATAGCAGAAAGAGGAGAGGTCCCCGCCTCAAATTTGTGTGGAAGACCAGCGTAGTGGCTCGCTTCAAGTTCAACGTTCGTAATCATCTCTCCACCACCTAGCCAAGGCGGCATTGATTCAAGCAGCACCTCACGCCCGTACAAAAAACCAACGCCCGAAGGCCCATAAAATTTATGGGCCGAACACACAAAAAAATCACAGCCAATTTTTTGTACATCGATAATATCGTGGGCTGCCAACTGGGCCCCATCTACGATCCACATAATATGCATTCGCCGCAGCAATTGCCGCACAACCGCGAGATCCGGTCGCAACCCCAAGGCGTTAGAGCCGCCAGTCAGCGATACAATTCTTGTGCGCTCATTTAAAACCTCCCCGAGACGATCAAATTGGGGGATACCCGCCATATGCGGCACATACCGCAAGATCAGATTGAAACGCTTGGCAGCCATCTGCCAAGGCACAATATTTGCGTGATGCTCAGCGGTTGAAATAACAATTTCATCACCCGCCTGCAAATTACCACAGAGGCATTGTGCCAATAGGTTCAATGCCTCTGTGGCCCCCCGACAAAATACAATTTCCCGCGTGCTAGCAGCATTAATAAATTGCATCGCCTCACGGCGTACTCGCTCTACCATCTCGGTAGCCCTGCGTGCAAGTCGGTGACTGGATCGATGAGTATTGGCATTACTGTGCACATAATAATCGCGCACGGCATTAATTACCGACTCAGGCTTTTGTGTCGTCGCGGCATTATCCAGGTAGACCAGTCCTTTATTCTCTTCCTGCTCAAAGAGAGGAAACTGCTTCCTGAACGATTCTGCAGAAAAACTCATAGGGAAAATAATTTCTCAGTATTTCGGTAGGTCACATCAGCCACTACTTTTACAGGAACTCCCCGTAAATCAGCCAGCTCTTGTGCAATTCCAGAAAGGTTTTCCGGGCTGTTGCGCTTCCCTTGGTGGCCAGATAAGGGCATATCTGGAGCATCTGATTCCAGCAATAAACTTTCCAGTGGCACCTGAGAGAATGTTCGTCGTGTCTTCACCGCACGGGAATAAGTAATCGTGCCTCCCACGCCGAGATAAAAACCACGTTTCCAATACTCCAGCGCCATTTGCTCACTACCGCTGAAGGCATGTATTACACCTCCTCGCGGGAGTTTATATTGATTCAAAAGTCGTAGAAGTTCATTGTGGGCGCGATGGACATGCAATATCACCGGCAGGTTCTGGCCAGAGGCAACTTCAAGCTGTATTCTCAAAATAGCCTCCTGTGCCGCCAGACTCGCATTCGTCGAAGCGTCCAGTCCGCATTCGCCGACCGCAACACAGGAATGTCGAATCAAGCTCGCCGCCAGGCTGTCTTTTAGTTGCTTCAACTTGGACTTGGAAAAACTATCCTCCTGCAATTTTCCCACCCACCAAGGGTGAACACCAGCTGCCATCAACCAACCCTGCCGCCCCGCCACTAAATCCCCTAGGCTTAGCCATTGCTCCTCACAAACACCAGGGATAATTACCCGATCAATCCCGATATCGATACACCTTTGCCAAATCTGATCGCGATCCGGTGAAAAAATATCGAAATCAAAGTGGCAATGGCTGTCAATAAATTTCACTTGTCGCACCTGGCAGTTACACGCATATTAACATGAGTCGATTTTACTTCTGGTACATCTGTGATAGAAACTCTAGTGCCCATTGCTCTATTCGTATTTTCCACCAGCATTACCCCTGGCCCTAACAACCTGATGATTATGTCCTCTGGGCTCAATCACGGCGCCAGCCGTTCTACTCCCCATCTACTGGGGATTTGGCTGGGCTTTCCCGCCATGATTATTGCTATCGGTTTGGGCATGGGAGCAATCTTCAACCGACTTCCATTTCTACATGAAATAATTCGCTGGGTAGGGGTCGTTTATCTGCTGTATCTCGCATGGTTAATCGGCACTGCCCGGAAAATGGATTCAGAGGGGGCCGGCCATCCCCTGAGTTTTACACAAGCCATCGCATTTCAGTGGGTCAACCCCAAAGGTTGGATTATGGCAACAGGTGCCCTGGCGGCGTTCACGACTCCTGGAGCAGAAATGTGGGCGGGCGTTGCCAAGGTGGCACTCGCATTCATCGCCATTGGCGGACCTTGTGTCGCAGTCTGGTTATTCTTTGGCCTTGGACTCAAACGCTTTTTGACAGAACCCAGCTATTTGCGCGGCTTCAATATCGCCATGGCGACTGTTGCTCGCTGCAAGTATCATCCCCATGGTATTAGAAGGTGTTAGCAAATTTGGACGCGCTATTTAACCAGCCATCAGAAGTTCCAGGGCAACCACTCCTGAAAGCTAGGTAGTAGCTAATGCGCAGTACTCAGCCGACTGAAATTATCCTAAATCGGCGAAAACTAGC
Source organism: Microbulbifer okhotskensis (assembly GCF_023895975.1). Classification (GTDB taxonomy): domain Bacteria; phylum Pseudomonadota; class Gammaproteobacteria; order Pseudomonadales; family Cellvibrionaceae; genus Microbulbifer; species Microbulbifer okhotskensis. The sequence continues at coordinate 3,224 of NZ_JALBWM010000007.1, read as the reverse complement.
GAGCAGCGGTCTGAAAAACTGTTGCCGTGCGAAACTCAGCTAAATCCCGCAGCCAAATAATGTCCTCGGCATTAACCTGACGCCCTGAGACACCCGATAACCGAGCACTGAGCACTTCAAGCTGGGTGCTGTCGTACTCTGCCTTGTTCAGAGGGAACCTGAGCCAAACCTGCCCATTTTCGTCGACCACTGTTTCAGCGCTATCCTCCGTGACCCCGGTCACATGTCGGTCGAGCACAGAACGGTTGCCGGCAGGCAGGTAAATGGTGCCATTGGTAATATCAACTGCAAATGCCACTAATCCTGGTATTAAGCCAAATAACAGCGCAGCACTATCCAAAATCACTACCGCAGGATCAACCCTGCCACCAGCTTGGCCCTTTCGCTCTGGATATAAAAAGTACCCACAAGCACTCAGATTCATCACCGTCACAAATATCGCCGTCGTCGCGATACCGCGCTTAAAACTTCTTTTCATGGTAAAACCTCTCAAGACTACTATCCCTCCAGGGGCTGTTATCTGCTGACCGCTGAGCGACTCCGAAACCAAGCCGGTGCGCTCCACCTGTGCAAAATCATCACAGAAACCGCTCAGACCGAAAGATCCGTAAATTTACGCCGAAGAGTACGATGGTACAACACTGAACCACAACAATTGCCTAAACTTTAACCAGCACTTGCTGCGGAATGTTATGGAGAATTTCTAATTTCTGACAGTGTGGAGTGACGCACTTGTGATCTGACCGGGCAGTAAGCAGTCGCCTGGGGTATGACACCGGAAATTTCAGGGAGCAGTAGTCGTAGCAGGTGCCGCCAGGGACTGGCTAAAGCACGGTATCCCCTTCGATACCGTGCTTTTCTATTGCCCAACAGGTAGTGCGTTCCCGCCCAATTGCACTCGAAAGTGGCGATATACCCCGCCTCCCCCTGAAAAATTCCCTCTACCGCTGTATCCTGCGCTCAAGAACAAGAGTGGAGCTCCCTAAATGTATATAACCAGCGCCTTTGACAGCGGTAATATCGAAGTTATCAACACCGACAGCAACCCTATTGAGTTGGCCATCCGCCAGGATAACAACTCTGACTTCTACCAGTGGTTTCACTTTCGCCTGGAAGGCGACATCGGTACCAGCTATCCGCTACGAATAGTCAACGCCGGTAAGTCCGCCTACCCCGAAGGCTGGAACAACTATCGAGTATGCGCCTCTTACGACCGCCAAAATTGGTTCCGGGTCGGCGGCAACTACGACGGGAACAGCCTGGATTTCACCATAATCTTGGATGAGCCAAGTATTTACCTAGCCTATTTCGCGCCCTACTCCTGGGAGCGTCACTTGGATCTGCTCGCTTGGGCGCAAAGTCATGACCTGGTCAAGCTCCAGACCCTGGGGAAAACCCTCGATGAGCGTGATATGACCATGCTCACTGTCGGCAATACCGATACCGCCAAGCATCGAGTCTGGATGATTGCTCGCCAGCATCCCGGTGAGACCATGGCCGAGTGGTTTGTGGAAGGTTTCCTTGAAGCTTTGCTCGACGACGCTAATCCCTCAGCCCAGTGCCTACTGGCAGATACCGTCTTTTACGTCATCCCCAATATGAACCCCGATGGCAGTGTTCGGGGGAATCTACGCACTAATGCTGCAGGTGCCAACCTGAACCGTGAGTGGCTCAACCCTTCAATGGAACGCAGCCCGGAAGTTTTCCTGGTGCGGGAAAAAATGCTGGCGCTTGGGGGGGATATCTTCTTGGATATTCACGGTGATGAGGCCCTGCCCTACAACTTTGTCGCCGCTTGCGAGGGAATCCCGGGCTATGACGAGCGTCATGCGAAGCTGGAGGAAACCTTTAAACAAGCCTATGAGGCGATCAGCCCCGACTTTCAAACTGAGCACGGCTACGAACTGGACAAACCTGGTGAAGCCAACCTCACTATTGGTACCGCCTGGGCAGGCCACCAGTTCCGAGCCCTGGCTCTCACTTTAGAAATGCCGTTTAAAGACAATGACGATTTGCCCGACCTGATCGAGGGCTGGTCACCTGCACGCAGTCAACAGCTTGCCCGCGATATCCTGTTTCCGATTCGCGAAACATTGAAATCCCTGGCTTAACCCCTCGGTTTTTCTAGCCCCCGGCCAATGCAGCCTGGGGGCTCTCTCAATAAAACACCTGCGCCTTGAAGCTCAGTCAACAAACTTTTGTACATACCAGGAGAACTCTGAAGCACTAAGCTGCTGAAGAGCAATCTCACTCCCTTCTAAATCCAACCACATCAATTCCACCCTTCCCGAAGGGCCCATTTTAACTCCCCAAATGACACTATTACCTGCAAATGATTTATTGTTAAGGCTCAAAAGAATCCTGGAAGCGAGGGGTTTCAGCAATTGCGCAATTACTTCACCCGCTGGCGAAATATGAATAAAGGTCGGCACGATCTGTTCGAGCCCAATAGCTGATACCTCCCCTTTTACATTTCTCCCAGATTACTCTGACCAGCCAAGCCGTACCGATTGCCCGCTCCGCACAGCATCCAGTAACAACGCCTTTTCACCACTGATTGCTACGCCAGCCTGATCATGCTGAAAAACCATTTCCCAGATTTTCCTGGGCGGTGTAGTGAAGCACCAAACCGTGTGGACGCGATCTTGATTGACCATTTCAGAGTGCTCAAAGCGTCCGAGCAGGACACCCCGACTATCCAGTAAACCGTGCCACCGCCCAAACTCAGCCGAAAGCTCTACCTTTTCCTCCTCAACCCTTGGTATCTGTCTGTGCACCGACTGCACCTTAGTCGCCACTTCCCCAGACACAACACTGGTGAACTGTGCATCAGACCAATGAGTAAGGTCAGGCTGTTTATTTCCAGTGAAGTCCAGATCCCAACCTACCCGCATCGGCGTACCGCTAAGGGCAACTTTAGCCAATTCCCTTTTAGATCCAGCTACCACCATGCCATCAAAATCCACTTCCAATATAGGATCAGCACAATACGCCAACTGCTGGGCGCTAACCTCAACTGAGCCTCCCAATAAGAAACCGATAGTAATTTTTTTATATTTATCATTATTAGCACCAAACACTCTTTAAACTCTAAAATAATGAGCCTCAATTATCGATCGCACGCACCGACCCAATACATTTATACCCTATTAACAAACCCCCACAGTATCAACACTTCGGACAGTTTCATACAGCTATAGCCCCATAGTCACTGTACTGCTCGT